>SVLE01000047.1 GCA_015068065.1 Oscillospiraceae bacterium
CAACTTAAAGAGGAAGAAAACAACTTGCCCTTTTAACCACACCTCGCGCGGACGGCGTTTTCGCCGGATCGCGCGTTTTCTTTTTGTAGCACCACCTATTTTTATATTCCCCGTCCCGCCTGCTTACAGTGATACAAAGGGGTCAAATCAAGACAAGGAGGCGTGGTTGGTCAGCAAGTGCCCCTGATACACGAAAGGAGCAAACACATGGAACTATACATTTTCGGCACAGACGAAGACGAGATTTCGGGGGAGTGGGTACGCCTGCCTGCTATCGAAGTCAAGATACCCGCAGGCCCTTTGACCGTCTGCCTGTTGGACAACGGTGGCTACCGCTTTGAGGGCATAGCGGAGAAAACAGACCGCAGCCGCCTTCCTGCGCTCAACCGCATGGCACTGATTTTGCGGTCACTGTCTGAGGACGAGCAAACAACGCTGGAGGCCATGTTGGAGTGCGAGAGCAGTATCAGCATCCGCATGGTGGAGCGTCTATTGTCCCTGCTTCCGCAGGCTACGTTGTTTGTGGGGGCAACGGATGATGAAGCATTGGGCCGCTACCACATGGAGCACAAGTTACATATTGTGCTGCCCCGACAAATCGCCGCACACTTTGACTATCAGGGATATGGAGCAGCTGTCCGCGAAAGAAATCCTGGCATATTCACATCCACGGGATTTTTGATGTACGGACTATAAGTGCCAAGCCATTGGAGATACGCTCCAATGGCTTTTTTCGCGCCTACAACGGAAGATCCCCGGCGAAGCCGAGGGGCTTCCGTTGGTAGGCCCCTGTTTTCTTATAATCTCCGCCCCGTTTGCGTAGAGTTTATTAAACCTACAAAACGGGTCAATCAACAAAAGACAAGGAGATATGAATATGGGCAACAAGGTACAAGAAATTATCACACAGCGAATTATTGAGAAGCTGGAAGAGGCAATCAAGACGGGGCAGTGCGCCCCTTGGCACAAGCCGTGGAACAGCAACACCGTCCCCGTCAATCACATCACCCAAAGGCCGTACCGAGGGGTCAACCTGCTCCTGCTGGACAATGGGGAGTATCTTACGTGGTCGCAACTTTGCGACCTGCGCAAGCACCGCCCTGAACTCCACCTGCGCGAGGGGAGCAAATCACACATGGTGGTGTACTTTTCGTTCAAGGAAAGTACCAAGGAGGTCACCAAGCCCGACGGCCAGACCGAGCAGAAAGCTGTAAAAATCCCTTACCTGCGCTATTACCGTGTGTTCAGCATCAAGGACGTGGAGGGACTGGAGCCTCGAAGGCAGCAGGTGGCCTATGAGCATGACCCTATTGAGGCGGCAGAAATCGTTGTGCGGGACTACATGGAGCGCGAGACCTCTCTGAGCCTGCGCTACACGGACGAGGACAAGGCTTGTTACCGCCCGTCCTCTGACGAGGTATCTGTACCCAGCAAGGAACTGTACGCCAATCTGGCCGAGTTTTACTCTACGCTGTTCCACGAATTAACCCACAGCACGGGCCACCCCAAGCGGCTGAACAGACTGCGCGGGCCTGCGTTTTTCGGGGACAGCGAGTACAGCAAGGAGGAACTTTGTGCCGAGTTGGGCGCGGCCATGCTCTGCGGTTGCTGCGGCATCGACAACAGCGAGGCAGCCAACAACAGCGTAGCCTACCTCCAAAGCTGGCTGTCAGCCCTGCGCAACGATATGAGCCTGATTGTGTCCGCCGCAGCCAAGGCCCAGCGGGCTACGGACTACATTCTGGGTATCTCACATGAAGAAACCGCCTAATGTTACAGTAATGTTACGAAAATGGCTCCCCTATTTCTGGACAGAAGACTATGTTCTATTATATACCCGAAGACATCGAACATCGACGTTTTACATATATCAAATTTCAGAAAGGAGCTTATCGACTATGATGAGTAATAATAATCGTAACATTCCGCATATGATGACCATTCGCGAGGTAGCCCGCACAGGTATTATGAGCGAATATACCTTGCGTGCCATGGTGAAGCAGGGACACGTCCCTTGTGTTAAGGTTGGTGTAAAAGTTCTGATTAACTTTGAGTTGTTCTGCGATATGCTGAATGACCCCAACCACCTATGTACTTGTAGTTAAGGAGGCTATCATGGAACTAAAGTCTGGTATCCGACAGCGCGGTGAAGCCTTCCAGTTCACGGTATCTCTTGGATTTGACGGAAACGGAAAGCACATCCGCAAATATGGATCATTTACACCCCCGGAAGGCTTGACCGAGCGTCAGTTGAAAAAGGCTGTCGAAGCAGCCTTTGACGAGTTCAAGGAGCGCGTCAATGGAAACAAGGCCCTAAATGAAAATATGCGCCTTTCTCAGCTTGGTGAATTGTATTTTAGTGAGTACGCTCCCAATCGCCTGAAAGAAGTCACCGCATACACTTATGAGGGGTCATATCGCAAAAATATCAAACCCGTTCTTGGTAATGTGAGGTTGAAAGACCTTACCACTCCAATGATTACAGATTTTCTGCTGGCCTTGGGCAAAGAGAAAAAGCCTCAGACTGTTCGGAAAAACAAAATCATTCTGCACAGCATCCTCAATTATGCCGTGTCGCAGAAGTTCATTAAGGAAAACCCCTGTATCGGTACTATCTGGAAACAGGATGTTGAGGGAAACTGTACCGAAATCCAGAATGTTCTTTCCGAGGAAGAAGCTAAACTCCTGATGCAACTTACCAAGGACTACTCCGTTTTCAATACCATTATCCGACTTTTGCTCCTTACTGGCATGAGAAGCGGAGAAGTGCTTGGTCTGCGGTGGAACCGAATTGACTTCAAAGAAAAAACCATCTTTATTGACAAGACCCTTACATACACCACAGGCCGCTATTTTCTTTCTACTCCCAAGACGGAAAACAGTTTGCGGGCAATTCAAATTGACGATGAAACAGTCAAATTGTTGCAGCGGCACAAGAAGGAGCAGGACAAGCTAAAAGCCATTGTCGGTGCGGCGTGGGAAAACCCTGATGCAGTATTTACTTCTGCAACAGGCCATTACTATGACCGCTGTTTGCTCAACACACAGTTTCGCCGTTTCCTTTCTCGCCACCCTGAAATTCACAAGATTTCCATTCATGGATTGCGCCACACAAATGCCTCGCTCTTAATCCGAGCAGGTGAAAATCTGGATGCAATCAGCAAGCATCTCGGCCATGCTTCTGCAGACATTACCAGCCGCGTTTATGCGCATATGCTGGCAGGTGTTAGAGTTCGCATTTCCAAGACGCTTTCCAGTATTCTCTACTAAAAAGCAGGATGCCCCCGGGCATCCTGCTTTTTCTATGCTTTGACAACTTGGGCTTCATGTGGTATAGTAATGACATAAGATAACCTTGGTTGGTTGGCCTGTCGTTAGACACATTTCCTGCCGCAAATCTGCCGCAAGACGATATTCAAAACGACTCTATTTTTCGTTACGAACCGCAATTCTGCAAGAACGAAAACCCAGTATTTTCAACGGTTTGTGACGATAAGCAGCATTTCATTTTTTGTGATACAACCCTCCAAGCGCTGATTTACAGCCTATATTGGAACAATTATCCCCGGAACCGATTGGTTCCGGGGATTTTTTAGTTAATAGGACATTCGCTTTTTCTGGCGGTAACTGTGCGCCGGGACACGAAACTCCTGACGGCGGTAGACGAGCAGATACACGCTGTAGCTGACAGCAAATCCAACCAGAACATCGATGGCGGAGTGCTGCTTGAGAAAGACGGTAGAGATGCAGATGAGGAAGGTACTTGTGTGGAAAAACAGCCGCCAGCCACGGTGGGCAAACAGTTTTGTATCCCGGGCAGCGTACCAAACGGCCATGGCGCCCACCACGTGCAGGGAGGGACACACATTGGTGTTGGTGTCGTGGCGGTAGAAAGCGGCCATCAGTTCCGTCAGGATATTATCCCGGGGAAAGTCCGTGGGGCGCAGGAACTGAACGGTGGGGTAACAGTAGAAAAACACCAGACCAATGGAGTAGGACAGGATAATAAACCACATCAGCCGCCGGAAGGCAGGGCGGTTGGTGAAAAAGGTGTAGAGATGGATGCCCAGCAGATAGACGAACCAGAACAGATAGGGAATGAGAAATACTTCGCAAAAGGGGATCACATCATCCAGCGCGCAGTGCATCACATGGTAGCGGTAGGGGCGGAAGAGATGTTCCGCGGCGTAGAAAATCAGACCGTACAAAGGCCAGTACAGGGCCAGAAACAGGCAATGCCGGGTGTCGGCGTCGAAACGAAGGGAAGTGCGTCTCATGGGGAAGACCTCCTTGGGAAAGAGAACGGACGGGATCAGATTGGAGATATCTTAGCACCTTCTGAACAGGAATCAAGAGAATGTGGTCGAAATTTACAATTTCGTCATAAAATATTAAGAATTGGCTCCTAAATAAAAACAAACTGTGAACAGGGCTGTTTTCGGTTGACAGATTGGAAAAAGCTGTTAAAATGATTTACGATTAAACGATTAACTTGTGAACGAATGGAGGGAAAACACAGATGCCCACATCATTTCAGCGCCTGGAGCTGCTGAGTCAGCAAGTCTATCAGGCTCATCGGACTGCGGTGGGGGCAGAGCTGGCCCGAAGGGGATTGAGCGAGGTCAACCCCATGATCCTGGCGATCCTGAAGCACATGGAGCAGACCCAGACACAGAGCTTTTCCCAGCGGGATCTGGCCCGGATGCTGGAGATATCTCCAGCGGCAGTGACAAATTCGCTGAAGTCCATGGAAAAAAGCGGCTATATCAGCCGGGAACCGGAGCAGGGAGATGCCCGCCGCAATCGAATCGCCCTGACTGACAAGGGCCGGGAGGCAGTGGAAGGGTGTGAGGCGGCCTTTCAGACGGTGTCCCGGTGGATGTTGGCCGGGTTTTCCACGGAGGAGCAGGAGCTGCTGGCGAATTTCCGCGCGAGAATGCTGAATAACCTGCGGGGAGAGGCCCCCGAAGCAAAGGAGGAACCGTAAGTGCTTCAATTATTTTTAAACCACTTGGAGGGACTGAAAAAGGATGCGATCAAATCGCCCATTTTCATCCTGCTGGAAGTAGTCCTGGAACTGCTTCTGCCTCTGGTCATGACCGAGATCGTGGACGTGGCCATCCCGGCGGGGGATGTGGGATATATCTTCAAGCTGGGCATACTGATGATCGTCATTTCCATGGCGGCTATGGCCTGCGGTGTGCTGAGCGCCAAATACGCCACCTTCGCCAGCCAGGGCTTCGGTGCCAATCTGCGTCAGGCGCTGTTTGACAAGGTGCAGGAGTTCTCTTTTGCAGATATTGACCGTTTCTCCTCCGCCTCCCTTATCACCCGCATGACTAACGACGTAAATCAGCTGACCATGATGCTGACCATGGGGCTGCGGTTGCTGTTCCGCGCTCCGGCGATGCTGCTGTTTGCCCTGTGCATCAGCGTTTCCATCAACGCCAAGCTGGCTGGCGTGCTGCTGGTCATCATCCCCATTATGGCCCTGGCCATCGGAGTGGTCATGAAGATCTGCAGCCGTCTGTTCGGCGTGATGCAGCAGAAGATCGACGGTATCAACAACACACTGCAGGAAAACCTGGTGGCTATCCGGGTGGTCAAGGCCTTTGTCCGGGAGGACCACGAGCGCAAAAAGTTTAACGTGGCCAGTGAAGAATTGATGAACGCCGGTCTGAAAGTGGGCATGCGGGTCATCACCATCATGCCCATCATGACCCTGGCCATGAACGCCGCCACGGTGGGTGTGCTTTATCTGGGCGGCCGGATGGTCATGGAGGGAACCTTCCTCATCGGCGATCTGCAGGCCGTGCTGAACTACGTCTTCCAGGTGCTGATGAGCGTGATGATGGTGGCTATGACGCTGCTGAACCTGACCCGCGCCCAGGCCTGTGCCAAGCGTATCAAAGAGGTGCTGGACACCGACCCCACCGTCAAGGACGGAGAAGAAGACGGACGGCGCGAACTGCCCGCGCCCCGGGGCAAAGTGGAGTTTCGAAACGTCAGCTTCCGCTATGTTGCCGGAGGAACCGGCGACGATGTGCTCCACAATATCAGTTTCACCGTGGAGCCCGGTAAATTTGTGGCCATCGTGGGCGGCACAGGTACGGGCAAGTCCTCTCTGGTGAACCTGATCCCCCGCTTCTATGACGTGACCGGAGGCAGTGTGCTGGTGGACGATGTGGATGTGCGGGACTATCCGCTGGAAGAGCTGCGCGGGCGCATCGGCATGGTGCTGCAGAACAACGTGCTCTTTACCGGAACCATCCGGGAAAATCTCCTCTGGGGCCGGGAGGACGCCACAGAGGAGGAAATCATCCAGGCGGCCAAGGACGCCCAGGCGTACGATTTTATCATGTCCTTCCCTGATGGGTTTGATACCATGCTGACCCAGGGCGGCACCAACGTCTCCGGTGGACAGAAACAGCGCCTGTGTATTGCCAGAGCCATGCTGCGAAAGCCCGCCATCCTGATTTTGGATGACTCCACCTCTGCCGTGGACTCCTCCACCGAGGCGGCTATCCGGGAGTCCTTTGCCCGGAATCTGAAGGACACCACCGTCATCATCATCGCCCAGCGCATTTCCTCGGTGCAGTATGCCGACGAGATCTTCATTCTGGACGATGACCATATTGCCGGCCGCGGTACCCATGAGGAGCTGTTGGCCAGCAATCCCATTTATCAGGAGATCTATCAGTCTCAGCAGGAAGGGGTGGGTGAATAATGGCAGGACCCAATCGCGGCCCCAGAGGGGGATTCCAGAAACCCAAGAATATGGGCAAGACCATCGCCCGCCTTGCGAAATATGTGGCCAGAAACAAGCTGGCCCTGGTGTTTGTGCTGCTGTGTCTGACCGCTTCGGTGTTCACCAACCTGGGCGGCTCCTATATGCAGCGCGACATCATCAATAACTTCCTCTATTCCGGCTGCACCGATTTCAAGGGGTTGATTTTGGCCATTGCCAAGCTGGTAGGGGTCTATCTGCTGGGTTGTGTGGCCGCCTACGCTCAGTCGGCCACCATGGTGCGGGTGGCACAGAAGGGGGTCAAGCAGCTGCGCCAGGATCTGTTCGACAAGCTGCAGGAGCTGCCCCTGTCCTACTTTGACAAGCACCCCCACGGCGAGCTCATGAGCCGCTTTACCAACGACGCCGACAACGTGCAGATGGCCCTGGAGCAGAGCCTTGTCTCCCTGTTTTCCAGCTGTTTGATGTTTGTGGGTCTGGTGACCTTGATGCTGGTCATTAACTGGAAGCTGTTTCTGGTCACCGGCGTGCTGCTAATCGTCATGACCCAGCTGTTCAAGATTCTGGGTGGCCGCAGCCGCAAATACTATCAGGATCAGCAGCGTACCATGGGCGCCATGAACGGCGACATCCAGGAGATCATTGAGGGCTTGAAGGTGGTCAAGGCATTCACCCACGAGGAGCGGGCCAAGACCGACTTCAAAAAGCTCAACACCGACTACCGGGACGCCGCCCGGAAGGCCCACTTCTACTCCATCATGATCATGCCCGTCTCCGGCAACCTGATGAACGTCAGTTATGCCCTGACCGCCGCCTTCGGCGGCCTGTTGTCGGTGCTGCAGGGCTTCGATCTGGGCGGTCTTGTGGTCTATCTGAACTACTCCAAGCAGGTGGGTCAGCCCCTGAACCAGATCTCCCAGCAGATGGCCACCATTCTCTCTGCGCTGGCCGGCGCTGAGCGCATCTTCGATGTGATGGACACCCAGCCCGAGCAGGACGCCGGACAGGTCACCCTGACCCAGGCAGAGAAGGACGAAAATGGCACCCTGTCCGCCTATGACGGCACCGGGCGCACCCGGGTCTGGGCGTGGAAGGTGCCCCGGGACGGTAAGATGGCCCTGGTACCCGTCCTCATTGAGGAGAAGGATACGCTCTTTGAGCTGGGGCAGGCGGTGGAGAAGGACGGCAAGCTGGAGCTGCTGCCCCCCCATCGCGATTCCGAGCAGGGCATCTGGGTGAAGGTGGCCGCCGACGGCAGTCTGACCGAAATCACCGACCTGACCACCCTCAGGGATCACGGCTGGGCCTGGAAGTATCTGGACCACAACGGGGAAATGAGTCTGCACCGTATCCGCGGCAGCGTGCGCAATGTCCCCGGAGAGGACTACTACCTCACCGAACTCAAGGGTGCGGTGCGTTTCAATCATGTGGATTTCTCCTACGTTCCCGGCAAGCGCATCCTCCACGATGTGTCGGTGTACGCCAATCCCGGCCAGAAGATCGCCTTCGTGGGTTCCACCGGCGCGGGAAAGACCACCATCACCAACCTTATCAACCGCTTCTACGAGATCGAGGGCGGCATGATCACCTATGATGGCATCAACGTCCGGGACATTTGCAAGGACGACCTGCGCCGCTCGCTGGGCGCGGTGCTGCAGGATACCCACCTGTTTACCGGCACCATTATGGAGAATATTCGCTATGGCCGGCTGGACGCCACCGATGAGGAGTGTATCGCCGCGGCTCAGAGCGCCAATGCCCACTCCTTTATCCGCCGCCTGCCCGAGGGGTATCAGACCATGGTCACCGGGGACGGCGCGAACCTGTCTCAGGGGCAGCGCCAGCTGCTGGCCATTGCCCGGGCTGCCGTGGCCGATCCTCCGGTGATGATTTTGGACGAGGCTACCTCCTCCATCGATACCCGTACCGAGGCCCTCATCTCCAAGGGCATGGATACTCTTATGGAGGGCCGTACCGTCTTTGTCATTGCCCATCGACTGTCTACGGTGCGAAATTCCAACTGCATCGTGGTCATCGAAAAGGGCCAAATCGAAGAGAAGGGCGACCACGATGAGCTGCTGGAGAAGCAGGGGAGATATTATCGCCTGTATACCGGTCAATTCCAGCTCACTTAAATGAAAAAAGACGCCGAAAGGGTGTCTTACTAAGGGATTTATTACCTTGGGAAAAAATCGGCATAGCATGGAGAAATCCGGCTATGCCGATTTTTCTTGTTCCTGGGGCAGATTGACTGCACCGATGAAGTTCCAGCGGATGAGGACGGTCTGCTTCTTGGTTCTGGTTCCGGGAATCTTTTCCGGCGTGAACACATCGATCCGCTCCACCAGTGTGCGGATGATCTCCGCATCCAGTTCTTTGACCTCAGTATACTTCTTGACCAAAGCCAGGAAGGAATCAATGTTGAGCCGATGCAGCTTTGCCTTGGCAATAATCTCACGGAGTGTAGTCACCCTGGCTTCAAGGTCTTTCTGCTCCTGCTCATAGGTGGAGGTCATTCTGGCGAACCGCTCATCGCTGATTTTTCCGTCCAGATTGTCTTCGTAAAGCCGTTGGATAATACCGTCCAATTTGGTGATTCGCTGCATGGCCTGTTCCAGCTCTCTGGTGCTGTCACGAAGCTGGCGGTTGAGTTCCTTCTCGTTCTTCTTGGTCAGCAGTTCCACAAACTCAGACTCCCGTTCCCGGACAAAGGCAAGCATCCGATTGATCTCCGTCAGCAGAATCTGTTCCACCTGGACGTTGCGGATCTGGTGGGAAGTGCATTTGCCTTTCTGCTTGCGGTATGTAGCGCACACGAAATGCTCCTGCTCGTGTGTCCATCCTCTGGCTCGTACCTGGTACAGCTTGGCACCGCAGTCAGCGCAGAACAGCATACCGGACAGGATCGGCATCTCGCCCATGGGGGTAAGCCTCCGTCTGCCGTTGCGGATATTTTGTACAATTTCAAAAGTCTCCTGGTCAATAATGGCTTCGTGGGTGTTCTCAAAAATCACCCATTCAGAAGGGTCATTATTGACCTTTTTCTTTGATTTGTAAGACTTCCGTGTGGTCTTGAAGTTGACCGTATGGCCCAAGTATTCCTTCTTCTCCAACATATCCGCTATGGTAGCTTGCTGCCATGCGTAAATGTCCTCAGATACCTTTGCAGGAGTGTTGATACCCATACTGCGAAGATGAGCCGTAGGCACCGGGATTTTCCGCTCAGTGAGTGTTTTGGCAATCTGGGAAGGCCCCTTTCCGGCAACACACATACGGAAGATGTCTCTGACTACATCGGCTGCGACCTCGTCCACGATCCAGTGGTGCTTGTCAGCAGGGTCTTTGAGATAACCGTACGGAGGGTTGGTACACAGTGGCTTACCGGACTCACCCTTGGCCTTGAACACGGCACGGATCTTCTTGCTGGTGTCCTTGGCATACCATTCGTTGATGATGTTGAGGAACGGAGTAAAATCGCTCTCCTGCTGATTGGCGCTGTCTACACCGTTGTTGATGGCGATGAAGCGGACATCCGCGCCGGGCAGAACCACCTCGGTGTAGTAACCCACCTTAAGGTAGTCTCTGCCCAATCGGCTCATGTCTTTCACGATGACTGTACTGATCTTACCTTCCTCCACCATGGAGATGAGGCGCTGCCAGTCTGGACGATCGAAGTTGGTACCGGAGTAGCCGTCATCCACAAAGAACATGGTATTGTGGAATCCGTTGTCATCGGCGTATTTCTGCAGAATGGCTTTCTGGTTGATAATTGAGTTGCTGTCACCCTGCAGCTCATCGTCACGGGACAGGCGGCAGTACAGGGCCGTGATTTTATCCGTTGCAATAGTAAGGGACTGTCTGTTTACTTGTTTCATAGTTTGCTCCTTTCCGACAGTCCTCAAGCGGTACTACATATTCCCGTACTTTTGCGGATAAGTCAAGGTAATTGTGTGGTTATGGGTGTCTTTTTTATATAGAGGCAAGGCCTACCGTAGAGTCGTTTATGCAGCCGTAGGTACGGAGATCGTTTCCTGCGTTTCATCGTTCAGTATCATCCTCTTCACCTTATCGTAAAGGTGTTCTCTGGCACGGTCACTTTCCACCGAGATAACGGTGAACAGGGTGTCTCCAATCTGTATCTGGCTGGTGCGGTGTGGCTTGTTATCCGGGATGGTGGTCATGGTGATTACTCCTTTCTTCCTATGGGCGGGGTCGAATCTCTACAGCTTTCTGCCTGGGCAACGGTGCCGGGGTTGCGTGTGAAAAAACGCGTAAGTTTCAAGGGGAATAGCCCCCTGCAGGATGTACCCACAGGGGACCTCCCGAAAATTAGGCTGCGGTATCGGTGATCCGCATGACCTTGATAGCCTCAGAACGGGTCAGCTTACCGTCCAGGAACTCATAGGCAAGGTAACCGATGTAACCCTGTACAATGTACTTCTCCACCAGAGGACGGACACAGACCGGGCGTCTGCATACGATCC
>SVLE01000004.1 GCA_015068065.1 Oscillospiraceae bacterium
GGCGGTGAAGGGGTGGTGCATGGCCTGATAGCGGCCCTCCTCCTCGGAGTACTCGAACATGGGGAACTCGGTGACCCACAGGAACTTGAAGTCCATGGGATCGATGATGTCCATCTGCTTGGCCACCTCGCAGCGCAGAGCGCCCAGAGAGGCAAAGACGACCTCGTTCTTCACGTCACCCACAATGAGCACCAGATCCCCGTCCTTGGCACCGGCGCGCTCCAGAATGGCGGCGTTCTCCTCGTCGGTGAGGAACTTGGCGTAGGAACTGGTCACGCCGCCGTCAATGAGGCGGGCCCAGGCCAGACCCTTGGCCCGGTAGGTCTTGACGAAATCCACCAGCTTGTCAATCTTCTTGCGGGGGAAGGCGGCCGCGCCGCCCTCAATGTTGATCAGGCGCACGGAGCCGCCCTCGGCCACCGGGCCGGAGAACACGCCGAAGCCGCAGTCCTTCACGATGTCGGAAATGTCCTTCAGCTCAAAGCCGAAACGCAGGTCGGGCTTGTCAGAGCCGAAGCGGTCCATGGCCTCGCGGTAAGGCATGCGCAGGAAGGGGGTCTGAACGTCCACGTCCAGCACTTCCTTAAATACCCGCTTCATGAAGCCTTCCTGAATGGACATGATGTCGTCCTCGTTGATGAAGGACATCTCAAGGTCGATCTGGGTGAACTCAGGCTGGCGGTCCGCACGCAGATCCTCGTCACGGAAGCAGCGGGCGATCTGGAAATAGCGGTCAAAGCCGGACAGCATCAGCAGCTGCTTGTACTGCTGGGGGGACTGGGGCAGGGCGTAGAACTTGGAGGGATGGACACGGGAGGGCACCAGATAGTCACGGGCACCCTCGGGGGTGGACTTGGTCAGGATGGGAGTTTCGATCTCCAGAAAACCCTGCTCATCGAAATAGTCACGGGCGATCTTGGTGATCTTGTGGCGGGTGGCGATGGCGTGCTGCATGTCGGGACGGCGCAGGTCCAGATAGCGGTAGGTCAGGCGCAGCACGTCGTTGGCGTTGGAGTTCTCTACGATCTCAAAGGGAGGGGTCTCCGCCTTGGCCAGCAGGCGCAGCTCGGTGACGTAAATCTCCACATCGCCGGTGGGGATCTTGTCGGTCTTGGCCTCGCGTTCGCGCACGGTGCCGGTGGCGGCGATGACGTACTCGCCACGCAGGGTGGAGGCTTTTTCGAAGATGTCCTTGGCGGTGCTGTCATCAAAGGACAGCTGTACCAGACCCGTGCGGTCACGCAGGTCCACGAAGATCAGGCCGCCCAGGTCACGCTGACGCTGTACCCAGCCGCACACGCTGGCGGTCTGGCCCACGTGGGCCATGCGGAACTCGCCGCAGTAGTTGGTGCGCTTGAAATTCTGAATGTTATCCATAAAATTCAACTCCAGTCAGTATAATTCAAAAGCAATATTACAGGAGGTATCGATTATTCGCCTTTATCCAGAATAGGCAGGCCTTCATTCAGCTTGGCAAGGCCCGCTTTGATGTGGGCGATGGCCTCCTCAGCGGTCAGCTTGACCTGCTCGCCAGACTTCATGTCCTTGACGGCGGCCACGCCGGCGTTGATCTCGTCCTCACCCAGGAAGATGGCATAGGGGATGGCCAGCTTGTCGGCATAGCCGATCTTCTGCTTGAACTTCTTCTGCTCGGCGTGGATCTGGGTGCGGATGCCGGCACCGCGCAGTTGGGTAGCCAGAGCGATGGCGGGGGCCAGATCCTCGGTCATGGGCAGGATGAGCACATCGGCGGGGGCGGTGTTCAACTCATCGTTCAGATAGCCCTGATCCTCCAGCACGAAGAACAGCCGGGTCAGACCGATGGAGATACCCACACCGGGCAGCTGCTTGTCTGTATAGTATTCCGCCAAATTGTCATATCTGCCACCGGAACAGATGGAGCCGATCTCCGGGTGGTCCAGCATGGTGGTCTCGTACACGGTGCCGGTGTAGTAGTCAAGGCCGCGGGCGATGGTCAGGTCCACCGCGAAGTGGCTCTCGGGCACACCGAAGGCGGCCAGATACCTGGTGACGGTATTCAGCTCGTCCAGACCCAGATCAAACAGCTCGTGGCGGCCGCGGTAGCCCTCCAGAGCGGTCAGCACCTCGGCATTGGAACCCTTGATGGCAATGAACTTGAGGATCTCATCCGCCTGTACCTGAGAAAGGCCGATCTCCTCGCTCACCAGCAGAGCGGCGACTTTCTCCGCGCCGATCTTGTCCAGCTTGTCCACGGTGCGCATGATGTCACCGGACTTCTCGGTCAGCCCCAGCATGGCGTAGAAGCCGTTCAGGATCTTGCGGTTGTTCACCCGGATCTGGAAGCGCTTCAGACCCATGGCGGTGAAGGCCTTGTAGATGATGGAGGGGATCTCCGCCTCGTTGCTGATGTCCAGCTTGCCGTCACCGATGATGTCGATGTCCGCCTGATAGAACTCGCGGAAGCGGCCGCGCTGGGCGCGCTCGCCCCGGTACACCTTGCCGATCTGGAAGCGGCGGAAGGGGAAGGTGAGGTTTGCGTAGTTCTGGGCCACATACTTGGCAAGGGGAACCGTCAGATCAAAGCGCAGGGACAGGTCGGTGTCACCCTTCATAAAGCGGTAGATCTGCTTCTCTGTCTCGCCGCCGCCCTTGGCCAGCAAAACCTCGGATGCCTCAATGAGAGGGGTGTCCAGGCCGGTGAAGCCGTACAGGGCGTAGGTTTTTTTCAACGTGTCGGCCATCTGGTCGAACTGCGCCTGCCGGGCGGGAAGCAGTTCCATAAAGCCGGACAGGGTGCGGGGCTGTACTTTAGCCATAGTATCAAAACCTTTCTGTGAGTTAGGGGTCGTAGCAAAAGAAAACGCTCTCATCCCACGCTTGGGACGAGAGCGTTTGAATACGCTTCGTGGTGCCACCCAAATTCAGGCGCAGAGCGCCCCTTTGACCTTCTGTTGCGGGAAGGAGACCGCCCCCGTCTCCGGGGCCGCTGGTAGCGCTGTCTTCGCCGAATCTTCACACTAAACCTCTCTCAACCAAGGAGGCTCTCTCTGTCGCGGGGTGTTCCGGTTACTCATGCGCCGTCAACGCGGTACGGCTTATATTATCCTAAAAAGGACGAAAAGTCAAGGTTTATACCGCAAAGGGTGCGGTTTTGGGGTTTACGATGTCGCGCCAGTCCAGATCGCCCCGGGACAGGCCGTGGATAAGCACCTCGGCGGTGGCCACGTTGGAGGCAAAGGGGACATTGTACTGGTCGCACAGACGGCAGATATACTGAACATCATCACACAAATCCGTGGTCTGGGGATCGTCAAAGAAGAGCACCATGTCGATCTCGTTATAGGCGATGCGTGCGCCAATCTGCTGAATACCGCCATGCTCATGGGACAAGAACAGATTAATGGGCAGACCGGTGGCCTCACTCACCTGCTTGCCGGTGCTGTTGGTGGCGCAGAGGGTGTGTCTTGCCAGAACACCGCAATAGGCAATACAGAACTGGATCATCAGCTCTTTTTTGTTGTCGTGACTCATTAAGGCGATATTCATATGACAGGACCTCCCTTTCTTTCTTTAGCGGATGTTAACGGATGCGCATGATGGGGGTGCGTCGCCCCTCCAGACGCTTGGCGATGTTCAGATAGGCATTGGCCGCGCCCTGACGGCCAGTAAAGATGACGGGCTTGCCCATATTGGCGGCCAGAATGACGGTTTTATCCTCGGGCACCACACCCAGCAGGGGCAGACCGGCGGTATCCATGGCGTCGTCAATGGTGGTGCGCAGCTTGCGCAGCAGCTTGGGCTGTACCCGGTTCATGACCAGATGGACGGTGGGAATGTGACTCAGCTCGCCCACGGTGCGCTGGGCATCCCGCAGGGAGGAGGCGTCGTTGGTCGCCACCACAATGGCCCGGTCCGCCGCACAGGCAGCCAGCCGGAATCCGGCATCCAGACCGGCAGGGGCATCCAGCAGAACATAGTCATACTGCGCTTTGGCTGCCTCCAGCAGGGTGGCCATACCTTCCGGGGTGACCGTGTCGGGCAGGCGCATGGGGGCGGTGAGCAGGGACAGATTTTCCATATCCGGATGGCAGGCAGCCGCCCGGTTCAGGGAGCATCGACCCTCCACCACATCGGTAAAGTCCATCAGAGCCCGGTCCGTCATGCCAAGGGAGATATCCAGATTGCGCAGACCGATATCCATATCGATGCACAGCACCTTACGGCCCAACCGGGCCAGGCACGCGGCAATACCGCCGGTGAGGGACGTTTTGCCCGTCCCGCCCTTGCCGGAGGCCACCACGATGGCGGTTCCTGTTGACATTGGAAATCCTCCCAGTTACGAAATAGTTTACCACAAAAGAAAAATTCGTCAATATGCTGGATTGACAAAATTTTCACAAAGACCGCTTACAGAGGTTCTTTCTGAATTTTAGCCCACTTTCTGGGGTAGCCCTTCAGGGTGGGAGCGACCTTGCGGATGATCACCACCCGGTGGACGATGTCCGTGCCCGGAACGGTGTAATCCCGGCATTCCTCCACCCGGCCACCCAGCAGCTTGATGCAGTGGGCGGCATGTTCCAGTTCCTCGCCGCTGTCCACGCTCTTCATGGCCAGAAACGCCCCGCCCACTTTGACGTAGGGCAGGCACAGCTCGCACAACAGGCGCAAATCGGCCACTGCCCGAGCGGTGGCGAAATCGAAGCAGTCCCGGAAACCCTTCACCAGAGCCTGTTCCTCGGCCCGGGCGTGAATGGGGGTAATGTCCTGCAGTTCCAGCTGCTCTGCCACCTCGCCCAGCCAGTTTACCCGCTTGCCCAGACTGTCCAGCAGAGTTACGGACAGGGAGGGACACAGGATTTTCAGGGGCAGGCCGGGGAAGCCGGCGCCGGTGCCCACATCAATAAGGGTTTTGCCCTCAAAGTCTGCCATATTCAGCAGGGCGGCACAGTCCAGCATGTGCAGGCGGGCCACCTTGTCCTCATCTCGGATGGCGGTCAGGTTCATCGCCTGATTTTTTTCCAGCAGAAGACGGCCATATTCCGCCAATTGGTGGGCGGCGATGTCCGGTACACGGCCGGCAAGACCCAGTTCGGTCAGTCCGGTGGAAATGATATCCTTCACGGGTCGTCCTCCTAAGGATCAGACAAAATTGCTCATCAGGCCTGCGATACCCACCGGCAGTGTGAGCACAGCCAGCAGCCAGCAGACCGCTGTCAGTATGATGGCAGCCCTCTTTGACGGTCGCCCGGTGGTGCGGAAGCTGATGATGGACACGATGCCCAGCCCTACAAGGCCGGGAACGGTCAGCAGGGGACCAAGACCACCCAGCGTAGTGGCAGTGAAATAAAAGTAAGTGGTCAGGGCGACCAGAATGATCATGTAGACCACACCGATCCATGCCAGAGCCCGTTTTACCGGGGAGGCAGGGGTGTAGTTCGTATCCTCGCTGTGAGGTTCGTGTTCAAAAGCAGACATTACTTGTTCTTCAGCAGATCCCGGATCTCGGTGAGCAGCTTTTCCTCGGCAGAGGGCTCGTGCTCAGGCTCGGGAGCAGGTTCAGGGGCGGGCTCTTCCTTCTTGCGGTGCAGAGAGTTGATGGCCTTGACCATGCAGAACACCGCAAAGGCGATGATGATGAAGTCCAGGATAATGGCAATGGTGTTGCCATAGGTGATGGCAACCTCGGCGGCCTCCACGGTGCCGTCCGCGGCCAGGACGGCCTCCTTCAGGACAACCTTCCAGTCCTTGAAGCTGATGCCGCCGGTAAGGACGGAGATAAGGGGCATAATGATGTCGTTGACGATGGAGGTGGTGATCTTGCCGAAGGCACCGCCGATGACAACACCGACGGCCAGGTCGATTACGTTGCCGCGCATGGCAAAGGTTTTAAACTCTTCAAAAAACTTTTTCATCTTGGGTTGCTCCTCTCAATTTTGTGTTTTTATGGGAAAAGCGAATACAGAATGTAATATAATATAGTAATACTACGGAAAGGAATTACTTTTTGGGCGTAATGACCTCAAGTCCGCCCAGGTAGGGCCGCAGAACGGCGGGAATCTTCACGCTGCCGTCGGCCTGCAGATTGTTCTCCAGGAAGGCGATGAGCATGCGGGGAGGAGCCACCACGGTGTTGTTCAGGGTGTGGGGCAGGTAGGTGCCGTTCTCGCCCTTGACACGCATCTTCAGGCGGCGGGCCTGAGCGTCGCCCAGGTTGGAGCAGGAGCATACCTCGAAGTACTTCTGCTGACGGGGAGACCAGGCTTCGATATCGCAGGACTTGACCTTCAGATCAGCCAGGTCACCGGAGCAGCACTCCAGCTGACGCACGGGGATATCCATGGAGCGGAACAGCTCCACGCTGTAGCGCCACATCTTCTCGTACCAGTTCATGGAGTCCTCGGGCTTGCAGACGACCACCATCTCCTGCTTTTCGAATTGGTGGATGCGGTACACGCCGCGCTCCTCGATGCCGTGGGCACCCTTCTCCTTGCGGAAGCAGGGAGAGTAGGAGGTCAGGGTCTGGGGCAGGTTGGCCTCAGGGATGATCTGGTCGATGAACTTGCCGATCATGGAGTGCTCGGAAGTGCCGATCAGGTACAGATCCTCACCCTCGATCTTATACATCATGGCATCCATCTCAGTCTGGGACATAACGCCCTCCACCACGTTGCCGTGGATCATGAAAGGGGGGATGCAGTAGGTGAAGCCCTTATCAATCATAAAGTCCCGGGCATAGGCCAGAATGCCGGAGTGCAGGCGGGCGATGTCGCCCATCAGGTAGTAGAAGCCGTTGCCGGACACGCGGCCTGCGCTGTCCATATCGATACCGTTGAAGCGCTCCATGATCTCGGTGTGGTAGGGCACCTCAAAGTCGGGGGTGACCGCCTCGCCAAAGCGTTCTACCTCCACGTTAAACTCGTCGCTTTCGCCGATGGGGACGGAGGGGTCGATAATATTGGGGATGGAGAGCATAATCTTGCGGATCTTTTCGGCCAGCTCCGTCTCCTTGGCCTCCAGCGCGGCCAGCTCGTCAGCGTTGGCCTTGACCTGAGCCTTGACCGCCTCGGCCTCAGCCAGCTTGGAAGGGTCTTTCTTGGCCTGGCCCATGAGCATACCCACCTGTTTGGACAGGGTGTTACGGGCGGAACGCAGCTCGTTGGCCCGGGTCATGGCGGCGCGGTTCTCCTCGTCCAGAGACAGAACCTCGTCAACCAGAGGTAGCTTGGCGTCCTGGAACTTCTTCTTGATATTTTCCTTTACCACATCGGGATTTTCCCGAATAAACTTGATGTCCAGCATCGTTCATTTCTCCCTTAAAAGTTTCTATATTGCTCAAAAATTGCTTTAAAACAGCAGATTATATATGGATTCATACTGTTGTGCGGGGCTGCGGTAGTCGGGGTCGGAGATGGGATCTTCCGGCAGGAAGTCCTCCAGTCCGGCCTCCTCGAATGCCCGGATCAGGCTGCGTGCGGAGGTGTAGCGTCCCTGGAAATATTCCCGCTCAATGCGCCACAGATAGTCCAGGGCCAGAACGGTTTTCTCCTGTTTGACCTGTTGAGCCGCAGCGGATTCCGCCTGTTCCTCCAAAGCGGAGAGCTGTTCTTTCAAAGCTTCGTTTTCCTCCATGAGTACCCGGTTGCGCTCGATAGCGTTCTGAGTGGTTTTCATGGCGGACATGGACTGCTGCAGGCCATCAATCACCTGCTGATCGTTACGGCGCTGCTGCATGAAGTAGGACATGAGCAGCAACAGAAAGGCAGCGGAAAACAGAATTACAAGATAACTCAGCAGATGTGGGCGTTCCTTCTTCTGAGGGGTGGGTTGCTGCTTTTCTTTCGGGGTCATTGTGCTGAGCCTCCCTTCGAAAGCTCCAGAGCGTCCAGCAGGGCGTCCAAATCGCTGATATCATAGTATTCCAACTCGATTCTTCCCTTGTTGCCCTTGTCCACAATACGCACCTTGCGTCCGAATCGGGAGGAGAGGGTTTTCTCCACCTCAGCCAGATAAATGGATATGCCGGGGGAAAGGGGATCGGCAGACTTGGGTTCCTGTGCCGTCTTTTGCAGGGCCTTGACCAGCGCCTCCGTCTGCCGCACGGACAGATTCTGGGTGGCGGTTTGCTGGGCGGCCTGGATCTGCAGTTCGGGGGTGGGGGCGGCCAGAATGGCCCGGGCATGTCCGGCGGACAGTGAGCCCTCTTCCAGCAGAATGAGTACTGCCTCCGGCAAAGCCAACAGCCGCAAGGCGTTGGTGATTGCCGGGCGGGACTTGCCCATACGCTGAGCAACTTCCTCCTGAGTCAGTCCGTGCTCCTGAATGAGCACCTGATAGCCCTTGGCCTCTTCCACAGGATTCAAATCTTCCCGCTGCAGGTTTTCAATCAGACCCAGCTCCATGACCTTGCGGTCGTCCGCCTCAATAATGACGGCGGGTACTTCTTCCAGACCCGCGGCTTTGGCGGCCCGCCAGCGGCGTTCACCGGCGATGATTTGATAGTAACCGGAGGAGAGCTTGCGCACGGTGATGGGCTGGATGATACCGTGGGTGCGGATGGAGTCGGCCAAGTCCGCAAGTGCCTCGGGCTCAAAGCGTTTACGGGGCTGATTCAGACCCGGCTCCACTTGGGAAATGGGGAGATGAACAGAGCCTGCTGAAGCGGCGCTTTTTACTTCCGGCTGACCGAAGAGTGCGTCCTGACCCATGCCGGACAGGTCGGACAGACCTCGCCCAAGAGCGTTTGTTGGTTTCTTCGCCATATTGCACCTTCTTTTGTGTATAATAGGTGTGTTTTATGTTTCACGTGAAACATTTTAAATCTGGTGGGGGGTGTTTAGCGGTTTCTTGCCGCAAATTCTTCCGCCAGAGCGGAATAGGCCTCTGCACCGCGGGAGAGAGAATCATAAGCCATAACAGGCTTTCCGTGGCTGGGGGCCTCGGAAAGGCGGACGTTGCGGGGGATGACGGTGGCATAGACCTTGCCGGGGAAGTGGCGTTTCACTTCCTCTGCCACCTGAATTGACAGGTTGGTGCGGCCGTCGTACATGGTAAGCAGAACGCCTTCGAGTTCCAGAGAGGGATTCAGCCGCTGTTTCATACGGCGGATGGTGTTCATCAGGTCGCTGAGGCCTTCCAACGCGTAATATTCGCACTGCACGGGCACCAATACGGTGTTAGCGGCGCACAGGGCGTTTAGGGTAAGCAGCTCCAGAGACGGGGGGCAGTCAATGAAAATATAGTCATAGTTAGGAGACAGCTTGTCCAACGCGTCTTTCAGGCGGTATTCTCTGCGGTCCAGAGAGATCAGCTCTACACCCGCACCGGCCAAGTCTTTATTGGCGGGGAGCACATCGCCGTAAGGGGTTGGTACCACAGCATTTTTTGGCTCTACAGAACGGACCAGCAGATCATATACATTGGGGGCGCGGCCTTTGTCTACGCCCATGCCGGAGGTGGCGTTGGCCTGGGGATCAAAGTCGCACAGCAGGGTTCGGGCCCCTTTTTGGTGGAGCGCGGCGGCCAGATTAACGCAGCTGGTGGTTTTACCCACGCCGCCCTTTTGGTTGACGATTGCGATGATTTTAGCCATAGAGACCCCCAAACTGCCTTCCGGCGATAAAAATACACCTCTATTATAGCAATCAACCCTCGCCTTTTCAACTGTTTTTGATGATTTCAGGGGAAGAACACGGAAAATTGTTTCACGTGAAACCATCCCCGCCGCAGAGAACGAGGTGGTTTCACGTGAAACAATTTTATTTTGGAATGCGAATGGTCAGGCAGATGGCATCTTCCGTGTCTTGACGCTGAAATCCGGCATCCACGCCCGCGGAGCGCATCATGGATAGCCCACGGGTAACGGAATTGAGAAACAGACGCACATCTTTGATAATGTAGGTGCGCTTGGGCTTCTGTTTGGAAGAAAGGAGGGTTTCTATGTATTGCTCGGTCTGGGCGACAGTGAGACGCTGGGCAATTACATGTGCTGTCGCTCGTTCCAGTCGGTGATCGTTTTCCAGACGCAAAAGGGCTCGGGCATGTCGTTCAGATAGACCGGCCTCCTGCAAGCGACTCAAAATCTCCGGCGGTAGCCGCAGCAGGCGCAGCTTATTTGCTACGGCGGACTGGGATTTACCAATGCGACGGGCCACCTCGTCCTGAGACAGGCAGTAAGTCCGCAGCAGCTTATCCAGGGCCAAGGCTTCCTCCAAAAAGTCCAAATCCCTGCGCTGCAGGTTTTCCACCAGAGCCAGAAGGGAGGAGTTTTGGCTGTCCGTTCGGATGGGAATACAGGGGACGCGGTCAAGACCGGCCAGAGCGGCAGCACGCAGGCGGCGCTCTCCGGCCACCAGTTCCCAGCCGTCTGGCGTCTGTCGGACGGTGAGGGGCTGGAGAATACCGAGGGAGCGTATGGAGTTGGCCAGCTCCTCCAGTCCCTCCGGATCGAAAAAACGACGGGGCTGGTCGGGGTTGGGGCGGACAGCATCCAACGGAAGGGATAAAATACGATCGGAACGGTCTTTTTTGCTCAGCAGAGGCATAGGCTTGTCCTCCTTTAAAGGCTTTGACAATAAATTACCATATTTTGGAAGCGCAAAAGAGGAAAAACGGTCGAGAGGGTTGATATTGGCAAAAAAAGCCGTGAAGCAAGAGGCTTCACGGCAGAAAATGTTTACAGACGGGAAAAAAGGCGGCGTAATGGGTTAAACAGCACCAGAGTTATAGCGAAATTCCCCGCACAGTGGGTCAGATCAAAGGGGATTCCGCTCAGCCACCAGCTCAGGGCAAAGGAGGGGCCGCCTACAAGCAGGCAGACGGGGGTGCAGAGGGCACCGAAGAGCAGGCCAAAGGTGGCAGACAAAATGGCCCAGCCCAGTGGGGAGCGCATATGCCGCAGCAGCCAGGCAGCCAGAGCCAGCAACGCCCAGATATAAATGTAGGCTGCGCTCCACAGGCCAATACCAAACAGGGAAAGCTCCAGCAGAACGTAGACATAAATAGGAAACAGGGCCTTTTTGCCAAAGGTGACGGCAAAGATCATGACAAGCAGGGAGACCGGTTCAATATTGGGCAGACCCATCATTATCACTTTTGCACCAAAGGTCAGGGCGCCCAGCATCCCGAACAGGGCCGCTTCCCGGGCGGCGGGAGAGATGCGATTATCCACGGGTATACACCAGCCTGAAGAGGTCGCCGTCTTCAAGCACCGTCTGATCTATCCCCTGGGAGGCATAGTCATCTCCCTCAAAAAGTGCCCAATATGACTTGTCTTTGGAGTAATCTGCAACTTCTCCGTCAACTTCTGTGATATAGGGACCGTAGGGACCCGGGTCTCCCTTAATGAGGCCTTCGGACATCAACAGGTCCCCTAAATATTCTTTTGTGGTTTCAAAGTGGAAATTGCGCTGGCTTTTGTCGGCGTGTATGACTTCCAGAGTTACGGACTTGATCCCGGAAACTGTGTCCGGGCGAGAGGAAAGGTACAGGCCGGCAAACAGGGTGATGAGGGCCAGAAGGGCGAGTGCCCCAAGGGTGAGTTTGGTATTCTTTTTCATAAGATCCTCCTCTGCACAAAAAAAGCGGCGTCCTAAAGGACGCCGCAGCCGTTTTTCTGCGCATAAAATGATACCCGCGGCCCTGTTGCTCGCAGGGTCGGGGGAGCAGCCATACTTCGTAGGTCTTCTGACTTGCGCTGTGGACAAAAGTCCGACCTCCCGCCTTCCCGGAGCATGCTCCAGTGACCGGCTTTCACCATGGGAGGGTACAGGCGCTTACAGCGGCGGTACCGTTGGGGATTTGCACCCCATTATCTTGTTCAGCCTGTACGGTGCACTTGCCCCGGACAGGCCACGAAGCAGGAATTTGATTGTTAAGGGGAGTATAGCAAATTTGTGAAGAAATGTAAAGAGAAAGGGGCGGCTCTTTTGAGCCGCCCCGGAGTTTATCAGCACTTTTCGAAGATTGTGGCAACGCCCATGCCGCCGCCGATGCACAGAGTGGCGAGGCCGCGCTTGGCGTCGGGCCGCTTGGCCATCTCGTGGAGCAGGGTGACGATGATGCGTGCGCCGGAAGCGCCCACGGGGTGACCGATGGAGATGGCGCCGCCGTTCACGTTGACCTTATCCATATCGAAGCCCAGCTCACGGGCCACGGCGATGGACTGGGCGGCAAAGGCCTCGTTGGCCTCCACCAGGTCGATGTCATTGATGGTCAGGCCGGCCTTTTCCATGGCCTGACGGGAGGCGGGAACGGGGCCAACGCCCATGATCTTGGGATCCACACCACCCTGACCCCAGCCGACCAGCTTGGCCATGGGCTTCAGACCGTACTTTGCAACGGCCTCGCCGGAGGCCAGCACAATGGCGGCAGCGCCGTCGTTGATGCCGGAGGCGTTGGCGGCGGTGACGCGGGGCTCGTGCTTTTTGGCGTCGTCGGCGTGGACACCGGTCAGCGCAAAGGTGTGGACAATTTCATCCTCCACGCCCTCGGGACCCACGGGGAAGGCGCCGCGCAGCTTGGCCACGGACTCGGCAGTGACGCCGGGCTTGGGGTACTCATCTACCTTGAACTCCACGACTTCCTTCTTCTTTTTCACCATAACGGGGACGATCTCCGCCTCGAACTTGCCGGCGGCCTGAGCAGCCTCAGCCTTTTGCTGGGAGCTGGCGGCAAACTCGTCCATCTCCTGACGGGTGATGCCCCATACGTCGCAGATGTTTTCGGCGGTGGTGCCCATGTGATAGTTGTTGTAGGCGTCCCACAGACCGTCACGGATCATGGTGTCCACGACTTTCTTGTCGCCCATGCGGGCACCCCAGCGCTCATCGGGCAGAGCGTAGGGGGCGGAGGACATATTCTCGGTGCCGCCGGCCACGATCACGTCGGCATCACCGCACAGGATGGCTCGGGCCCCCTCGATGACGGACTTCATACCGGAGCCGCACACCATGCCCACGGTATAGGCGGGAACGGAATAGGGCAGACCGGCCTTGACACCAACCTGACGGGCCACGTTCTGACCCTGAGCGGCGGTGAGGATGCAGCCGAACATCAGCTCGTCCACCTGTTCCGCCTTCAGACCGGCGCGCTCCAGCGCACCCTTGACCACTACGGCGCCCAGTTCGGGAGCGGGGACATCCTTGAGACTTCCGCCGAAGGAACCCACGGCGGTACGGCAGCAGTTAACAACATAGACTTCTTTCATCACGAAAACCTCCTGTCGAAGACCCGAAACGGGCGAAAAGCTCTTTCACAAATATTATATATGAGGAGAAACAGGGAAAGCAACCGGAATTTCTGCGGAAATTGACCCAAATATCGGCATATCTTGACCCTTTTGAGAAAGAATGTAGCGAGAAACTGCCAGAGGCAAAATAAACGCCGCCCAGTGGGCGGCGTTTGCTTTATTGGGCTTGTTCCTGAGGCTGGTCCTCGGCGGGCGCGGTGAGTGCGGCAACGGCATCACGATAGGCACACAGCCGGTCGTAGATGACCTGAACATTCAGCTTGTCGGCTGCTTTTGTGGTTTTGTAGTCGGACTGCGCGGCCCATTCTTCCGTCAGCAGGGACATCTGCTTGGAGATATATACCTGCGTGTCCTCCTTCACATCCACCTCCAGTGGCAGGCGCAAAATGATGTGGTAGCCGCTGGCACCCTCCACCACATCGCTGATCTGGCCGTATTCCAGAGCAAGGGCTGCCTCTTCAAAGGCGGGGTCAACGGTGGTGTTGGCGGTGAAAACATAGCCGTCGGGATTGCCGGCAAGGCCGGGGTCCTCGCTGTGGGCATTCATGTATTCGTCAAACAGGGCCATGGAATCGTTGCTGGCACGAAGCGCCTTCAACAGGGTGTCGGCAGAGGCTTTCTTTTCGGCAGCAGTTTTTTCGTCCAACGGCTGTCTGGTGGTGGTATCCACGGTGGCCAGCAGGATATGCTTCACCTTATACTCGCCCTGAGCTTCCCGGAAGGCGCGGATATTTTCCTCAGTGGGGGGATTGGAGCTGTCCGGACCGAAGTTGGCAAGAGCCAGGGCCTCGTAGATGTAATCACACTCACAGAGCCAGCGGTACAGGTCCTCGGTAAGGCCCTGCTGGAACAGATAGGTCTGCAGAGTGATTCCCTCTGCGGCAAGCTCTGCCTGCATGGAGTCCAGGGCGACCTGAATGGCGTCCAGGTTTTCCTGTGTGGGGACAAAGCCGGCCTGCTTGCCCTGTGCCTCCAATGTGTGCTGGATAGAGGCAGCTTTCACCGCATCCTCCAGAATGAAGTCGGCAAGGGTGATTTCCCCGCTGCCGGCGGTGGAGTCCCAGGGTAGCTCATTCACACCCAGATAGTAGTAGTAATAGTTGCTCAGGTTATCGCAGGTGAGCGCGATCAGGCACGCCAGTTCCCCGGCGGTGATTTCGAACCCGTTGCCCGTTGCGACCACCTCGTCCGACGGCAGGCCGGTAAGGTAGAGGCAGATGTCGTCAATGGTGGCAATGTCCACTACCTCGGGCACGCTGTCCGGGGTGGAGCCGGAAGCAGAGCTGCTTCCCTGGGTCTGACAGCCGGTCAGCAGACAGATGGACATCACTCCGGCCAGCGCCAGAGCGGTTATACGGGTGAAAAACTTCATCATATTCGGTCCTTTCTCGTTGGAAATGGATTCAGGCAACAGTATAGCGCATTTTGCGGGAAATGGCTACAGGAAGAGGCTGTATTTTACAGATTATTCATTCTTATCCGCTTCTTCTGCGCCGTATTCCTCCACCAGCTTCTGGGCGGCCTTGAGCACATCCTCGCCTTTTTTCAGATGGAGGGACAGGTAGGGCTTTTCGCCCGCGGCAAACAGCAGGCGTCCTTTATAGCGGAGATCGGCACACAGGTCGCTGATTCGCTTCAGGTCAAACTGGGGAATGGTGAAGAGCAGACAGCCGCTCTTCTGGCTGATATCGGTGATGCCGCAGCGGGCGGCGGCGGCGCGCATAAGGGCCACGCTGATCAGGTTGTTCACCGGGCGGGGAGGTTCGCCGTAGCGGTCGATAAGCTCATCCACCAGATCGTCAGCCTCCTCCTCGCTGCGGATGCGGGCGATACGGCGGTACAGATCCATGCGCTGCTCCGGGGATGGGACGTAGCGGTCCGGGATGTTGGCGGACACGGCAAGGTCTGCGGCACATTCGGTGCGGATCTCAGGCTGGCGGCCCTGCTCGGTGAGCACCGCTTCCTCCAGCAGCTTCAGGTACAGGTCGTAGCCCACGCTCATCAGGAAACCGGACTGCTCCGGGCCCAGTACGTTGCCGGCGCCCCGGATCTCAAGGTCACGCATGGCAATTTTAAAGCCGGAGCCGAATTCGGCAAATTCCCGCACCGCGCCCAGACGCTTGGCGGCGATTTCAGTGAGTACCTTGCCCCGGCGGTAAGTCATATAGGCATAAGCCCGGCGGGCACTGCGGCCCACGCGGCCGCGGATCTGGTGCAGCTGGGCAAGGCCCAGCTTGTCGGCGTCCTCAATGATGAGGGTATTGGCATTGGGCAGGTCGATGCCCGTTTCGATGATGGTGGTGCACACCAGAACATTGATCTCGCCGTCTGTCATGCCCCGCATGACCTCGTCAATGGCTTCCTGTGTCATCTTTCCGTGGGCGACACCCACCACAGCGTCCTCGCCCAGCATCTGGCGGATACGGGCGGCGGTGCGGTCGATGGTCTCCACACGGTTGTGGAGATAGAATACCTGACCGCCCCGCTCCAGTTCCCGGCGCATAGAGTCGGCCAACACGCCCCAGTCGTGTTCCAGCACGTAGGTCTGCACCGGCTGGCGGTTCTGAGGCGGCTCTTCCAGAATGGACATGTCCCGGATGCCGCTCAGGGCCATATTCAGCGTTCTGGGGATGGGGGTAGCGGACAGGGTAAGTACGTCCACCTGCTTAAAGGTCTCCTTTAGCTTTTCCTTGTGGCTTACGCCGAAGCGCTGCTCCTCGTCCACCACCAGAAGGCCCAGATCCTTGAACTTTACGTCCCGGTTGAATAACCGGTGGGTGCCGATGAGCACGTCCACACGGCCCTGCTCCACCCGCTGAAGGGTTTGCTTCATCTGGGCGGAGGTGCGGAAGCGGCTGACCACGTCGATGTTGACGGGATAACGGGAAAAACGCTTGAGAGCGGTGAGGTAGTGCTGGCGTGCCAGCACGGTGGTGGGGGCCAGAATGGCCGCCTGCTTGCCGTCCAGCACACACTTCATAATAGCGCGGAAGGCCACCTCGGTCTTGCCATAGCCCACGTCGCCGCACAACAGGCGGTCCATGGGCATGGGACGCTCCATATCCGCCTTGATCTCCTGCACGCAGCGCAGCTGATCCTCTGTCTCCACATACTCAAACTGGTCCTCGAACTCCTTCTGCCACGGGGAGTCGGGGGAGAAGGAGTAGCCGGGGTTGCGCTGACGCTGGGCGTAGAGCTGAATGAGCCCCTTGGCAAGGTCGGCTACCGCCTTTTTAGTGCGGGTTTTGGCCTTTTCCCAGTCGGTGCCGCCCAGTTTGGAAAGTTTTTTGTGCTCGAGAGCATCCTCGCCGCCGCCGATGTACTTGCTCACCAGATCCAGCTGGGTGGCAGGGACGTAGAGCACGTCGGTTCCTGCGTAGGCGATTTTTACATAGTCCTTTTCCACACCGTCGGCGGGGATTTTCACCATGCCGTCAAAGCGGCCCACCCCGTGGTGCTCATGGACCACCAGATCGCCGGGGGAGAGGTCGGTGAAGCTTTCCAGCTTGCGGCGGTTGGTAGCCGCTTTTTTAGCCCCACGCTTTACTGGAGTGCCCTGACCTTCGGTCAGGACGGCAAGTCGCAGGTCGGGATATTCCACGCCGCCGGACATTCCGCCCACGGTGATGAGGATCTCACCGGGCTTGGGCAGCTGGGTGGGAGTAAACTCCAACGCTGCGGTAAAGCCCTGTTCCCGCAGCAGCGTTTGCAGATTCTCTGCCCGCTGGCGGGTACCTACCAGAACCAGAGCGGAGAAGCCGCCTGTTCTGTACTGCTGCAGGTCGGCCACCGCAGTTTCCAGACTGGCACCGAAGGAGGGCAGCTGCTTTGCCATCACCGACAGCAGGGTGCGGGGGGACTGTGGATAGGTGGACAGGGTGAAGGAGTCCAGATAGGCCACCGGCCAGTCCTCCAACCGGCGGTTGAGCTGATCAAAGGTCAGAGCGAGAGCGGCGCAGGAGCCGGAAAGCTCACCCCGCTCCATCAGAGACTTCACGTCTTCCTCCAGCTGCCAGTGATAGGTGCGGGCACGCTCTGCAACCCGGCTGCTCTCGGAAAAGAGGACGCAGGCGTCAGGGGGCAGATAGTCTGCTGCGGTGGTGTTGTCCGGGCAGATCAGCGTCAGATAGCGGTCCAATGCAGGCAGAGTGCGGCCGGCCGCGATGGCCTCCCGATCCCCGCGCAGTGTGGATGAAAGTTCCTGTTCTTCCTGCTTTTCTGCCCCGGCGATCAGCTGATCCAACTGTTCCAGCAGGCCGGAAAGGCCGCCGGGGGCCAGCTGAGGCAGCAGCTCCGCCGCCGGGAGCAGGCGCACCCGGGCTACATTTTCTGTGCGTCGCTGGCTCACCGGGTCGAAGTAGCCCATGGCGTCCAGATCGTCACCAAAAAACTCCGCGCGGACCGGCTGGGGCATTTCCGGGGAAAAGACGTCCAGAATACCGCCGCGCAGGGCAAACTGACCCACGCCCTCCACCTGCTCGCACCGGGAATAGCCGGCACAGGCAAGCTCTTCGGCAAGGATGTTCAGGTCGTAGACCTGCCCGACCTCCAGTGTGCGGCAGGCCCGGTCCAGTGTTTTGGGGCTCATGGTCCGCTGCATCAGGCTCTCAACCGTGGCCACCAGAAGCCGGACCTCTCCGGCGCCCAGCGCCCGCAGCAGGCTCAGCCTGCGGTGCTCCCACTGGCGGGAGACGGCGGCAGCGTTATGAAAGGTGAGGGCGCGGGCGGTGAGGACAGGAACAGCTTGACCGGTCAGGGCGGACAGGTCGTGGGCCAGCCGGTCGCCCTCGCTCTCGTCGGCGCAGACAAGGACCACGGAGCGGTCCGTTGCCCGGTAAACGGCAGCTGCGAAGTGGGCGCGGTGTACCGCAGCCAGACCGGACACAGCGGCGGGGCATCGTCCGTTGTCCATGGCGGCAAGCAGCTGCTTGAATTCTTCCAACGGCTCCAGTGCCTTCAGCAGAAGCTCCATCCCAGTTCCCTCCCAAAACACGACTTCAACCCCCTCTTTTTCAAAAGAGGGGGTGGACACAGCTCATTTTCTCTGCCAGTATAGCGTATTTGCCTGTCGATTGCAAGAAAAAGCACCGCCATCGGCGGTGCTTTTTTATCCGTTATAGCGGTTCATACCCCTGTCCAGTCCCTGAGACAGGATGCATTCCACGGCATCGGCGGCCTTTTTAACCGCCGCGTCCATGGCTTTTTTATCCTCGCCCTGAAACTTGCCCAGCACCCAGTCGGCCAAATCATAGTCCGGGTGGGGCTTTTCCCCTACGCCCAGACGCAGGCGGGGGAACTGGTCCGTGCCCAGATGCTGAATGATATTTTTCAGACCGTTGTGGCCGCCGGCGGAGCCACCCTTGCGGATGCGGAGCCGACCCACCGCCAGCGCGGTGTCGTCCGACACCACCAGCACGTGGTCGGCAGGGACCTTGAAAAAGTCCACCGCCTGCCGCACCGCTTCACCGGACAGGTTCATATAGGTGACAGGCTTCATCACAAGCACCTTCTGTCCGCCCAGGGTAATGGTGTTGGTCAGGGCCTTGTATTTCAACTTCTGGATGGGGATGTTGGCCCGGTCGGCCAGTTCGTCAGCCACCATGAAGCCCACGTTATGCCGGGTGTTCTCGTATTTGTCGCCGGGATTGCCAAGACAGACCAGAAGCCAGTCCACGCCGCCGGATTTTTTGAAAAACATAAGCTACCTCGATACAGACAAAGGGGCGGGCCGGGCCCGCCCCTTTGTGGGATAGTTAGTTGAACAGAGTGGAAACGGAAGTCTCCATAAAGATGTGGCTGATGGCCTCGGCAAACATGCGGGCCACAGAGATGTACTTGATCTTGTCGCAGTTGGCGTTGGGCTTGCCGGGAACGGTGTTCAGGAAGATGACCTCTTCCAGTACGCTGTTGTTGATATTGTCGATGGCCTTACCGGACAGCACGCCGTGGGTGGCGCAGGCGGTCACGTCCTTGGCGCCGCCGATCTTGACCAGCGCGTCAGCGGCATGGCACAGGGATCCGCCGGTGTCCACCATGTCGTCCAGCAGGATGACGTGCTTGTCCTTCACGTCGCCGATAATGTTCATGACCTCGGAGGAGTTGGCCTTCTGACGGCGCTTGTCCACGATGGCCATGGGCATCTCCAACTTCTGGGCGAAGGCGCGGGCGCGGGCTACGCTGCCCACGTCGGGGGAGACGACCATGGTATCTTCATGGACGGCGGCATACTTACGGAAGAAGTGGTCAACGAAAATAGGAGAGCCCAGCAGGTTGTCCACGGGGATGTCGAAGAAGCCCTGGATCTGGTTGGCGTGTAGGTCCATGGTCAGCACCCGGTCGGCGCCGGCACGGGTGATCAGGTTGGCCACCAGCTTGGCGGAGATGGGATCGCGGGGCTTGGTCTTGCGGTCCTGACGGGCGTAGCCGAAATAGGGGATGACGGCGGTGATGCGACCGGCGCTGGCGCGCTTGAGGGCGTCGATCATGATGAGCAGCTCCATCAGGGCATCGTTGACAGAGTAGAGCTTGCCGTCCTTTTCAAAGGAACAGGTGGACTGCACCACGAACACGTCCGAGCCGCGGACGGTCTCGTAGATGGAGGCGAAGTTCTCTCCATCGGAGAAACGGCCCACCTCAGAATTGCCCAGAGCGATGCCCAGCTCCCTGCAGATCTCCTTGGCCAGCTCGGGATTGGAGTTGCCGGTAAAGATCTTAATGTCCTTGCCGTGTGCGATCATAGTTCAACATCCTTCCGTTTTTTCTCTTTTATCTCCATGCGGTCGGACCGCATAAACTTACTTTTTTACTTTCTTCTTGCGGTGCTCCGCGGCCCAGCCGGGTTTGACCTCCTGCCGGGAGCGGGCGATGACCAGTGCGTCCGCCTCCACATCACGGGTGACGGTGGAGCCGGCGGCGGTGTACACCCCGTCGGCCAGAGTGACGGGAGCAACCAGATTGGTGTTGCAGCCCACGAAACAGTCGCTGCCGATGGTGGTGCGGTGCTTGGCGTTGCCGTCGTAGTTGCAGGTGACGGTGCCGCAGCCAAAGTTGACCCGCTCACCCACGTCGGCGTCGCCCACATAGGTCAGGTGAGCCATTTTGGTCCCCTTGCCCAGATTGCAGTTTTTCAGCTGGACAAAAGCGCCGATCTTGGAGCCCTCGCCCACGTCACAGTGGGGACGGATATGGGTGTAGGGGCCGATCTCGCAGTTTTTGCGGATGATACTCTCTTCAATCTGGGCGGAATTGATGGTCACGTTATCCTCTACTGTGGTATCGGTGAGCATGACGTTGGGACCGATGGTGCAGTTTTCGCCCACTGCGGTGGTTCCCCGCAGGATGGTGCCGGGCAAAAGGACCGTGCCCTTGCTTACGGTGACCTGTTCCTCCACCCAGACGGCAGAGGGGTCCATCATGACCACCCCGTCGGCCAGAAGGTCCTGCCGTTTTGCCTCGAGTGCTTCGTTCATCAATGAGCCCTCCTGTCAGCATCGGAAGTCCGCCCCGAGGCGAACATACCTGTTTATTCTATTATATCATATTTAAGCGGAAATTTTTAGCTTTTTGAAAAAATATTTTTAACGAATTTGTCCCTCGCCCCGGACGATATATTTGTAACAACACAACTCTTCCAACCCCATGGGGCCGCGGGCGTGGAGCTTTTGGGTGGAAATGCCCATTTCGCAGCCCAGTCCGAACTCGCCCCCGTCGGTGAAACGGGTGGAGGCGTTGTGGTACACGGCGGCGGCGTCCACACCCGTCAGGAATGCCCGGGCGGCAGTTTCATCGCAGGTGACGATGCATTCGGAGTGGCCGGTGGAGTGGGCGGCGATGTGGGACATGGCATCGTCTACGCCGTCCACCACCTTGACCGCCAGAATAAAGTCCAGAAACTCCGTGTCAAAGTCGGCTTCCCCGGCAGGAGAGCCCGCAATGATGGCGGCGGCGGTCGTGGCAAGGCGCAGTTCCACGGGGATTTGGCCCGCTTCCTTTCGTTCCTCCACCAGACGACGGCGGAGCATTGGCAGGAAGGCTGGGGCAATATCTTTATGCACAAGACAGACCTCGGCGGCGTTGCACACGCTGGGGCGGCTGCACTTGGCGTTGGTCACGATGTCCAGAGCCATAGCAAGGTCGGCTCCTTTGTCCACGTAGATGTGACAAATGCCTGTGCCTGTTTCGATGACGGGGACGGTGGCGTTGTCCACGCAGGCCCGGATGAGGCCTGCACCGCCCCGGGGGATGAGCAGGTCCACATAGCCGGAGGCGGTCATCAGCTCGTTGGCGGAGGCACGGCTGGTGTCCTCCACCAGAGCGAGGGCATCGGCGGGCAGCCCGGCCCGCTCCAGACCGCGCTTCAGGCACGTGACGATGGCGGCGGCGGAGTGATGCGCCTCTTTGCCGCCCCGCAGTACGCAGGCCGAACCGGCCTTCAGAGCCAGCGCCGCCGCGTCGGAGGTGACGTTGGGCCGGCTCTCATAAATGATGGCGATGACGCCCATAGGAACGGCGGTACGCTCAATGACGAGGCCGTTGGGCCGCTCCACACGGCGCAGAACCTGACCCACCGGGTCGGGCAAATCGGCCACCTGACGCATACCCTCTGCCATACCGGCGATGCGGTCGGCAGTTAGGGCAAGGCGGTCCAGCATCACGTCGGATACCGTTCCCTTTGCGGCCTCAAGATCCTGTGTGTTGGCGGCAAGAATGTCCGCCTGACCTGCCAGCAGTTCTTCGGCCATGGCCAGCAGGGCAGCATTTTTTGTGTCAGTATCGGCCAGAGCCATGGCAGATTTGGCGGCCTTGGCCCGGGTCAGCAGTTCCATTGTGGTCATGAAATCACCCTTTTTAATTCCGGTTCGTAATTAACGGCAAAAATATTGCTGGTTGTTATCGGTCTTTGCCCTTAAAGCGGGTCCCGACCGGCTTGCCCTCCACGATGTCGTAGAGCAGGGAGGGGGCTTCACCATTGGCGATGATCATGTCGCAGCCGGCTTCGGTGACCATTTTAGCGGCCCGCAGTTTGGTGGCCATGCCGCCGGTGCCCAGACCGGAGCCTACGCCGCCGCCCAACGCCTCCACCTCGGGGGTGATTTCCTCTACCACAGGGATGAGGGTGGCGGAGGGGTCCTTGCGGGGGTCGGCGGTGTACAGGCCGTCGATATCGCTGAGCAGCACCAGCAGGTCGGCCTTCACGGTGCAGGCCACGATGCCGCCCAGAGTATCGTTGTCGCCCACCTTGATCTCGGCGGTGGCCACGGTGTCGTTTTCGTTGATGACGGGCAGCGCGCCCAGCTCCAGCAGGCGGTAGATGGTATTTTCAAAGTTCTGCCGCCGGTCGGCATGGTCGATGTCCTCGCCGGTGAGGAGGATCTGAGCCACTGTGTGGTTGTACTGGGCGAACAGCTTGTCGTAAGTATACATCAGCTCGCACTGACCCACGGCGGCGGCGGCCTGCTTGGTGGGCATGTCGGCGGGCTTGCCGGGCAGGTTCAGCTTGCCCACACCCATACCGATGGCGCCGGAGGAGACCAGAACCACCTCGTGGCCCGCGTTTTTCAGGTCGGAGAGCACCTTGACCAGCTCCTCCACGTGGCGGATGTTCAGCCGCCCGGTGGGGTGGGCGAGGGTGGAGGTGCCTACTTTAACTACGATACACATAACAAAACCCCCTACAGGATTATTTTAGTTCCAAAGTCCGCTGATAGGCGGCCGTGACCGCCTCCATGACGGTTTTCGGGAGATTGGCCCGTTCCAGAGCGGATACACCCTGAATGGTGGCGCCGCCGGGGGAGCACACCGCCTGACGCAGTTCGATGGGGTCCTTACCGCTTTGCTGAGCCAGTTTGGCCGCGCCCTCCAGCATTTTGGCGGCGTACAGCAGCGCCTTGTCCCGGGACAGGCCGCAGGAGATGCCCCCCTGTGCCAGCGCATCCAGAAATAGATAGGCAAAGGCCGGGCCGCAGCCGGATACGGCGCAGGCCGCGTCCATGAGCCCCTCGTCCAGTTCATCCACCAGTCCCGCGCCGGACAGGAGGGATTTCAGCTCATCCTTTTCGTTGTCCGTCATATCAAGGCAGCACAGCTGCACCACACCCGCCCCAATGGCACAGGGGGTGTTGGGCATGATGCGGGCCACGGGGTATTCGCCCCCGGCCATCTCCCGGATGGTGCGGGTGGTCAGCCCCGCCGCCATGGTCAACAGCACGAAGCGGTCCGTGCGTTTGGCCAGAACAGGGGCGAGTTCGGCAAGGACGGCGCCCATCAGCTGGGGCTTGACGCCCAGAAAGATGAGGCTGCAGTTCCGGGCCACCCATTCGTTGGTCTGCACCTGTCCGACCAGTTCCTCCGCAAGGGCCTCGGCCTTTGACCGGGAGCGGTTGGCGAAAAACAGCTCTGTGTCCGGGCCGGACACGCGTACCGCCCGGGCCAGAGCCCCGCCCATATTGCCGCAGCCGATGAATCCGATGGTGGTAAACATAAGAACACCCCTCATCAACAAATCATATTGCGACTATTATAGCATATTCGTTTGGCCTTTTCACCTGCACCGGAAAATTTTTGCAATTCTTTCTTGACAATACCGAAGGGGAGTGGTATGTTAACTGTACTAATACAGCTAATACAGTTGGCGGAAAGGAGGCACGTATGCTCCATTTGGACTATCGGGATGCCCGGCCCATCTATGAGCAGGTCAAGGACGGCCTGCGCAAGCTGGTGGTGACCGGGGCCATTCGAGAAGGGGAAAAGCTCCCCTCTGTGCGCACGCTGGCGGGTACGCTGGCCATCAATCCCAACACCATCCAGAAGGCATATGAAGCGCTGGAGGCGGAGGGCTACGTCTACTCCGTTCCCGGCAAGGGCAGCTTCGCCGCCCCCCATAGCGGGGTAGATACCCGGCGGCGGGAGCAGCTGCTGGAGCAGCTGGACGGATTGGTGAAGGAACTTGGGTATCTGGGCATGTCCGCGGAAGATGTGTGCGGACATATCCGGGAAAAGGAGGGGGAAAACCATGATTAAAATCAATGATGTGGTCAAGACCTTTGACGGCTTTCGCGCCCTTGACGGTCTGACTATGCAGGTGGAGAAAGGCTCCATTTATGGGATTGTCGGCCCAAACGGAGCGGGAAAAAGTACAATTTTGCGACATATTACCGGCGTGTATCGGCCCGATTCGGGTGAAATTCTGGTAGACGGTCAGCCGGTGTATGAAAACCCGGAGGCAAAAAAGCGCATCTTCTCCATTCCGGACGAGCTGTACTATTTCACCTCCGCCACCACCCGGGATATGATGAAGTTCTACCGGGGATTTTACCCCAATTTCAGCATGGAGCGGTACGAGGCGCTGAAAGAGGCGTTCGCTGCCGTGGACGAAAAGCACCCCATCCGCCGCCTGTCCAAGGGTATGCAGAAGCAGTTGGCCTTCTGGCTGGCTCTGTGCTGTCAGCCCGACCTGCTGGTACTGGACGAGCCGGTGGACGGCCTTGACCCGGTGATGCGCCGTCAGGTGTGGTCTTTGCTCATGGGCGATGTGGCCCAGCGGGGGACAACGGTTCTGGTGTCATCCCACAACCTGCGGGAGCTGGAGGATGTGTGCGACCATGTGGGCATTTTGTCCAAGGGCAAAGTGCTGCTGCAGCGCTCCCTCACCGACCTGCAGGACAATGTAGTCAAGATGCAGGTGGTCTTTGAAGGGCAGGAGCTGCCCGAGCTGCCGGCGGAGCTGGAAGTGCTCCATGCCTCGCAGGTGGGGCGGGTACATACCCTGATCATCCGGGGTAATGCCGCCCGGGTCAAGAGCCAGCTGGCCGCCTATCAGCCGCTGCTCATGGACGCGCTGCCTCTGACGCTGGAGGAGATCTTTATTTACGAGTTGGGAGGTGAGGACTATGAAGTCCGGGACATCGTTCTTTAACTGTACCCTGTTCAAGAAAAACCTGACCCGCTACTGGCCGATCTGGGCGCTGTACGCCCTTGTCTGGATCTACGCCATGCCCGTGCGGTGCATTACCATCGTGTCCAGAAATCAGGCGTGGATGGGGGAGACCCCCATCAAGCAGGTGCAGGCCTTTGCCAACGGCATCCCCGACCTGCTGGAGGGGCTCGGCGTCTTTATGGCCTTTACCTCTGGTGTTCTGGCGGCTATGGCCGTGTTCTCCTACCTCTATAATAACCGGGCGGCGGGGATGGTACACTCCCTGCCCGTGAGCAGAGAGGGACTGTTTCTGACCAACTATCTGTCCGGCCTTGTGTGTCTGATCGGCCCTAACGTGCTGGTGTGGCTGCTGACGCTGGGGGCGGAGAGCCTGTGCTCAGGCTATATGGACCTGTACACCGTGTCCGTATGGTTCGCCGCCCAGAGCGCAATGTGCATCTTCTTCTATTCTTTTGCGGTGTTCTGTGCCATGTTCACCGGCCATCTGCTGGCGCTGCCTGCCTTTTACGGGATTTTGAACTTCCTCGCGGCGTTTTTGATGCTCCTGTTTGACGTGCTGTTTGAGCCGTTCTTGTACGGCTATGCCGGCATGACCAGTACCGCGGAGGAAACCGTTCTGTGGCTGACCCCTTTCGTTCATATGATCGAGGAGCTGCGCTGGACCAATCCCGGCACGGGCTACCGGCTGCTGGGTGTGGCTGAATTGGTGATCTACACCGCCGTGGGTCTTGTTTTCGCTGCCCTTGCCCTGCTGGTCTACCGCAAGCGGCACATCGAAAGTGCCGGGGATGTGGTGGCGGTGGCTGTGGTGCGGCCCGTGTTCAAGTATGGCGTGGCTCTGTGCTCCGGCCTGTCCTTTGGATACTGGCTGCACGCCATGTTCGGCTTTGAGGCCCCCTTCGGCCTGATGGGCAGCCTGCTGCTGTGGACCTTCATCGGCTATTTCGCGGCGGAAATGCTGCTGAAAAAGTCCTTCCGGGTGTGGAAGGCGTGGCGTGGCTGCGCGGTGCTGCTGGTGCTGGTGGCCGTTGGTCTTGGAGCCCTGCGGGGGGATGCCTTTGGCTTTGTCACCCGTGTGCCTGCTGCCAACAAGGTGGAGTCCGTTGTAGTGGATGGCATGGGAAGCTATCCCTATGACGTGGGGCGCAGCTTTGAGTTTGAAACGCAGGACGCTGCCTTAATCGAAAAGGTCATCGCCCTGCACAGAGGCATCGTAGCCCAGCACAAAAACCCCGACAGCGGCGAGGGTGGGGCCAGCGACTACATTCGTCTGCACGTGACCTACGTCCTGTCCAACGGCACCACGCTGCGCCGGGACTATGGCACCACCGTATGGCCGGGCAGCAAGCTGGAGCAGGTGGCCCGGGACTTCTACTGTGATGCGCAGGTGGCGCAGATGTCCTACGGTATGGATGACATCGATCCCACCCGGCTGACCAATGTGGAGATCGGCAGCCTGTGGAATACCAAAGAAAAGAAAAACGAGTATTACGACCTGACAGAGAATATCCCCGTTGAGGAGCGGCAGACCGCCCTGCTGGCCATTTACGATGCCCTCATGGCGGACTTTAAGCAGGGCAAACTGGGCAAGCGTTACCTCTTTGATCTGGAGGAGGAGCGGCAGCTGAACACCTGCACAACCGATTTGACCATCTACTGGAATGAACCGTATCGGGTTGAGGCAACTGGGGTCGATTCTTCCATTACAAGGATCGAGAGGGTCGAGGCTGCGACCTCCTATTACAATGCCACCCACGGCAAGTCCATCACACTGACGCCCAATGCGGAGAACACCATCCGGGTGCTCACCGAACTGGGTATTCTGGACGAGGACACCACCCTGCGGCTGTACCGGGAGATCGTGGACGAGGAGGAGCGGGCCAAGCTGATTTACGGCTCCATGGGCCACGACCCGGAGGAGCTGACCTCCATCAACCTGGATCCCAACTCCGCCTACGGCATCATCGGCGGGGCGGATGGGCCGACGGCCATTATCCGGGGAGGTAACGGTGATATTTCTGCCTCTGAGGCCGTACCCTATCCCGTTGGATGACAAGTTTATTTCCCTCTCCCACCCCCCGGGGCATTCGCCCCGGGGGTTAAATTTTGGTTTGTCACATCCCACATTTCCCCCGAAAGGGCGTGGACGTGCCTTTATACTTATAGCAAACACGGAAAGGATGTGACGCTATGAATGAATGGTACGCAAAGCCCATGCGGCAGGTGGTGGATGAACTGAACACCGGGCCCGAGGGATTGAACGAAGGACAGGTGCGCGTCCAACTGCGGCAGTTCGGCACAAACGAGCTGGAAAAGCCGAAAAAGGAGAGTATGTTTGCCCGGATTCTGGAGCAGATGAAGGACCCCATGATTCTTGTGCTGCTGGGGGCGGCGGTCCTCTCCCTGCTGGCCAGCGGGGGAGAGGACTGGCTGGACGCGGTGATCATCACTCTGATCGTGGTGGTCAACAGCGTGATCTCCATCTCTCAGGAGGACAACGCACAGCGGGCGCTGGAAGAACTGGAGCGGATGTCCTCGCCGGGGGCGCGGGTGCTTCGGGAGGGCAGGGAGATGCGCATCGAGGCAGCGCAGGTGGTGCCCGGAGATGTGATTTTGCTGGAAACAGGAGACCGGGTGCCTGCGGATGCCCGGCTGTTGGAGTGCGTAGGCCTGCAGGCGGATGAGTCAGCCATGACGGGGGAGTCTGTGCCGGTGGTCAAGGGGTTGACGGACTGCCTGCCGGAGGAGACTGCGCTGGGGGATCGGAGCAATATGGTCATCGCTTCCACGGTCATCACTGCCGGACGGGGAAAAGGTGTGGTGGTGGCAACAGGGATGGACACCCAGATGGGCCGCATCGCCGGGATGCTTATGGATGGAGAACAGATGAAGACCCCGCTGCAGAAGAAGATGGGGGAAATCTCCAAGGCCCTGTCCTTTCTGTGTCTGAGTGTGTGCGCAGTCATGTTTGGGGTGGGCCTGCTGCAGGGTAAGGATATGCTGGACATGTTTCTTACGGCCGTGTCGCTGGCGGTGGCCGCCATCCCGGAGGGGCTGCCCGCCATTGTGAGTATCGTGCTTGCTATGGGTGTGGGCCGTATGGCAAAGCGCGGTGCCATTGTAAAAAAACTGCCGGCGGTGGAGACCCTCGGCTGTGCGGGTGTCATCTGTTCGGACAAGACGGGGACACTGACCCAGAACCGCATGACGGTTGTCGACCTGTGGACGCCGGGAGGAGACCGGAAGCTGGCACTGACCATCGGGGCGCTATGTACCGATGCACGTCTGGAAGAGACCGGGGACGGTCCAGAGGCGGTGGGCGACCCCACGGAGGGAGCTCTGGTATTGGCGGCGGCCCGGGCGGGACTGAAAAAGGACGAGTTGGAGCGGGAGCTGCCCCGGATGGGGGAAGTGCCCTTTGACTCTGAGCGAAAGCTCATGTCCACGGTGCACCCAAAGCCGGGGGGAGGATACCGGGTGATGGTCAAGGGCGCGCCAGATGTTTTATTGGAAAAGTGCACCGGTTTGTGGGCTAACACGCGGCAGAGCATGGATGCCGGGCGGAAAGGGAAAATCGCTCAGGTCAACGAGGAGATGGCCCGCAGGGCGCTGCGGGTGCTGGGAGTGGCTTTCCGTGATTTGGACAGCCTGCCCGGAGAGCTGAGTGCCCGGACGCTGGAGCGGGAGCTGATCTTTGCCGGGCTGGTGGGCATGATGGACCCGCCCCGGGAGGAGGCAAAACAGGCGGTGGCCCGTTGCGTGCGTGCGGGTATCCGTCCGGTGATGATCACCGGCGACCACAAGGCCACGGCGGTGGCGGTGGCAAAACAGTTGGACATGTTCCGGGAGAGGGATTTGGCCCTGACCGGTGCGGAGCTGGACTTTATGCCACAGGAGATGCTGGAAGCGGACATTGAAAAATGCTCCGTTTTTGCCCGGGTGACCCCGGAGCACAAGCTGCGTATTGTCCGGGCATGGCAAAAGCGGGGTAAGGTGACTGCCATGACCGGCGATGGCGTCAACGATGCCCCGGCGCTGAAGGCGGCGGATATCGGCTGTGCCATGGGCAAGTCGGGTACAGACGTGGCCAAGGGGGCAGCCCACATGATCCTGACGGATGACAACTTTGCCACCATCGTTCACGCGGTGGAAGAGGGGCGCGGGATCTACGCCAACATCCGCAAGGCCATTCACTACTTACTGTCCTGCAATATCGGGGAAATCTTGACCATTTTTGTGGCTACCGTTCTGAATCTTGGGCAAATGCCCCTGATTCCGGTGCAGCTTCTGTGGCTGAATCTGGTCACTGACTCCCTGCCGGCGCTGGCGTTGGGGGTAGAGCCGGTGGAAGAGGGGGTCATGGACCGGCCGCCCCGGCGGGCGCAGGAGAGCCTGTTCAGCCGGGACTTTTCTGTTCGGCTGGTTTGGCAGGGGCTGATGGTGGGCGGCCTGACCCTGACCGCCTATTATCTGGGGCGGGCAGTGATCCCCGTAGCGGGGCTTGCCGACGCCACGGCCAACACCATGGCCTTTGCTACCCTGACCCTGAGTCAGCTGTTTCACGCCTATGACGTGCGCAGTGAGGATAAGAGCCTGTTTTCCATTGGTGTGCTGTCCAACCCGGCCATGAACCGGGCTTTTCTGGCGGGACTTGCTATGCAGTTGGGCGTGCTCCTGCTTCCGCCCATGCAGGGGATTTTCTCCGTCATTCCTCTGGGAGCTGTTCAGTGGCTGGCCGTGGCGGGGCTGGCGGTGGCGCCGGTGGTGGTCTGCGAGGTGGCAAAACTGTTGAGGAAATAAAATACGCCCCCGGCCTGTTGTGGCCGGGGGCGTTGTTCGTTATGGCAGATAGTTCAGGGGGTTGACGGCAGAGCCGCGGATGCGGACCTCGAAATGGCAGTGGTTGCCGGTGGATCGGCCCGTACTGCCCACCCGGGCGATGGTCTGGCCCTGATACACCCGCTGTCCGGCGGAGACCAGCAGGCTGGAACAGTGTCCGTAATAGGTCTGGGTGCCGTTGTCGTGAGTGATAATGACCAGATAACCGTAGTTGCCCTTGTAGCCGGAGAAGGTGACCTTTCCGCCGTCCGCCGCCGCAATGGGGGCGCCATAGGAGCCGGCGATGTCGATGCCGGAGTGGTAGCTTTGGGATCCAAAAATCCGGCGGTAGCCGAAGTAAGAGGTGATCTTACCACGGCAGGGCCACTTGTAATAGCCGTTGGATGCCGTCTTGGGTCTGGGCTTGGTGCCCACGGCCTTGATGGTGGTGGTGGGCTCACGCATGGTCTCGGAGGAGAGGACCTCCCGGCCCTTTTCCACTCCGTTGACCCGGGTGATGTTGGCGGTGACAAGGGCCTCGCCCTCCACGCCTTGAGTGATGATCTTGGAAGAACCCTTATAAATATTGGGGTCATCCCGTGTTTCCACAGGACAGGGAATGGGCTCGAAATAGGTGGCCGCTTCCACCGTGCGGATGGACAGCCGGGGAATGAGTTCCTTTACATTGAGCACCTGTCCCACGGACAGCTTGTTGACATTCACATCCGGATTGAGGGCCTTCAGATCGGACATGGACATATCGTTTCGGTAGGCGATGGCGTTGAAGGTGTCGCCGCTGACCACGGTATAGGTGGTCTCGCCGGTGGTGTTTTCCGTGAGGATGGTGCGCATCTGGTCGATGGTGAGCACCTCGTCCGCAAGGAGAACGGGGGTGACCTGAATTTCCTCCACAAATTCCGCGCTCACGGTGGTGCCGGTGGTGTAGACGGTTTTCAGTTCCCGGAGCAGGTTGTTGAACTCCGCCTTGCTCTCGATAACGCCCATGGGCTGACCGTCCACCGTGATCTGGTACAGGCGGGCGTCATCCTCCTCCACGGCATCCATTTTAGTGGAGAAGTAGTCCTCAAAGACCTCCTCCTGAGACAGGTCGGAACGCAGAGTCAGCGCGTACCGATAGGAGATGTCGTTGTCTACAGTATACTCATAGCCCAGCATACGGCTTCCCATGGCCTCCACAGAGGCAACGGCGGCGATCACCGTACTCTGGTCGGCAACGGCGCCTACATTCTCGCCGTCCACGTAGACCGCGTAGCTGACGGTGTACAGAGTGGTGACGGTGAGGACCAGTCCCAGCGCCCCGGACACCGCAAGGAAGGAGACGGGGGCGGCATATCGCCGGCCGGCCAGCGCCTCGTGACAGTGGTGGGCGGTGCGGCGCAGGGAGATATACAGCTCTTTCAGCCAGATGCCGGCATCCTGCCGGAAGTTTTTATATTGAGAAACAGCCTTGCGGCCCTTGACCCTTAGGGTTTGGGCACAGGCGGAAAGAAGATGGGGCAGGGGGTTATAGCGGGGTCTGTTTTGCCGCGACATAGAAGCCGAGCACCTCCTGTGAGTGGGAATGAAAAGTTACAAAAACAATAAAAGGTTACAAAATGATTACAAAAGGTATGATACATGGTTTTGCCCGGTCTGTCAAGGGGGTATTGGTCGGCACAAAAAATCGGGAAAAGGGCGGGCATACACTTGCAATTTACCGTGCAAAATGATACCATGTGTTCGATATGAGAGCAGAGGCGGCGCGCCGTCCGGCTCAAAAAGAAATCGGAGGAATACACAATGTTTGGAAAGCTGATTGAAACCCTGAAAGCCAACCCCAAGAAGATCGTCTTTACCGAGGGCACCGATGCCCGTATTCTGGAGGCCGCCGCCCGACTGCTGTCCGGCAACTTCCTGACCCCCGTTCTGGTGGGCAACGTGGATGAAGTGAAGGCCGCCGCCGAGAAGGCCGGCTTCAATATCAATGGTGCCATCATCCTGGACCCCGCCACCTATGACAAGATGGACACCATGGTGGAAAAGATGGTGGAACTGCGCAAGGGCAAGATGACCGCCGACGAGTGCCGCGAGATGCTCAAGAAGGGCAACTACTTCGGCACCATGCTGGTGAAGATGGGCGAGGCCGACTGCCTGCTGGGCGGCGCGACCTACTCCACCGCCGACACCGTGCGTCCCGCTCTGCAGCTGATCAAGACCAAGCCCGGCAACAAGATCGTCTCTTCCTGCTTCATCATGGTCCGTCCCGGTGCCTCCGGCGGCAACGAAGTGCTGGCTATGGGCGACTGCGCCATCAACATCGACCCCTCTGAGGATGAGCTGGTAGAGATCGCCGTGGAGACTGCCAAGTGCGCTCAGACCTTTGGCGTGGATCCCAAGGTTGCCTTCCTGAGCTACTCCACCAAGGGCTCCGGCAAGGGTGACGACGTGGACAAGATGCGCAACGCCTGCGCCAAGGCCAAGGAGGCTATGCCCGACATCCCCGTGGACGGCGAGATGCAGTTCGACGCCGCTGTTTCCCCCACTGTGGGTCAGCTGAAGTTCCCCGGCTCTCAGGTGGCCGGTTACGCCAACACCTTCATCTTCCCCGACATCAATGCCGGCAACATCGGCTACAAGATTGCCCAGCGTCTGGGCAACTTTGATGCCTACGGTCCCATCCTGCTGGGTCTGAACGCTCCCATCAACGACCTGTCCCGCGGCTGCAACGCTCTGGAGGTCTACTCCATGGCTATCATCACTGCGGCGCTGGCGTAAAGAAAGCGTCCGAGCTGTCGCGAGCAGCACGGATGGACTGAAGGGAGGAATGCAAACCAAGCAAACATAGTTTGCTGTTTGCGTTCCGAGTTGGAGGGAAGCCGTGCGTAGGGAGCAGGCGAGGCGTGACAACTTGACACAATCTATCAAACCGCACCGGACACAAAACCGGTGCGGTTTTCTTTTGTTTGGACAATCCGGTTATATGTCCCCTTCCTGCCACATAAGATATTTCAAAAAAACACAGGGGAGGGGACAAAACATGTTGGAGATTAACCTTAATATGTACCATGCTGTTGCGCTGGGGGTAGCCATGTTCTGGCTGGGCACCATACTCACGGGCAAGATTGGGTTTCTGAACCAATTTTGTATTCCTGCCCCGTTGGTGGGGGGCTGTGCTTTGCGCTGGTCAACACGCTGCTGTATGCTGCCGGAATTGCGGTCATTCAGTTTGATAATACGCTGGAGACGGTGTTTATGGTGTTGTTTTTCTGCACTGTTGGGTTTACCGTCAGCATTCCGCAGCTACTTAAGGGCGGAAAGGCGGTCGGCCTTCTTCTCCTTCTCGGCATCGTGATGATCGTACTGCAAAACGGCATGGGCGGAGCCATCATGGCCCTGATGGGCAAAAACCCCCTGTATGGCATTGGCTGTGGCTCCATCGCGCTGATCGGCGGGCCGGGGACGGCGGCAGGCATTGGTCCGGATCTGGAGGCGGCAGGGGCAGAAGGGGCCAAGGCGGTGAGCATTGCCGCGGCCACCTTTGGTCTGGTGTCTGGCTCGCTCATGGGCGGACCTACCGCCCGACGGCTGATCAATAAATTTCAGCTGAGGGGAAAGAGCGGCGGAAACGACGATGGCATTCAGAAAGAAGAGACTGTGGTTACCGACAGCGGTCGGCTCATCAAGGGCTTTATGATCATTCTGCTGGGTGTAGGCATCGGCAATCAGGTCAGCACCTGGCTCACCCAACTGTGCGGTTTCAGTTTCCCCGGCTACATCGGCGCCATGGTGGTAGCAGTGGTTATTCGCAACGTAATGGACGCGGGGAAGGTGGACTTCCCCGACAGGGAAATCGATGCCTTCGGCAATGTATTCCTGTCCATCTTCCTGTCCATGGCGCTGGCAGGACTGAAGCTGTGGCAGCTGGTGGATCTGGCTGTACCCATGATCGTGTGTCTGGCCGCTCAGGTGATGCTTATGTTCCTGTTTGCGTACTTTATCGTGTTCCGGATTATGGGCAGGGACTATGACGCGGCGGTGATGACGGCCGGATTCATCGGGTTTGGCATGGGGGCAACCTCCAATGCCATGGCCAACATGCAGGTGGTGTCCAAAAAATACGGACCTTCCCCCACCGCCTATTTCGCCGTCCCGATGGTGGGAAGTTTGTTCATTGACTTTTTCAATGCGGCCATAATCGCCTTTAATATCGGACTTTGGTCATGATAAAATCCCCCGCATAGCTATGTGGGGGATTTTACGATTCATCTGAATGCATCCAGAACGGCTCGGTAGTCCTCTGCCGCCCCCACCTTGCCCACGGCGGACAGGGAGGCGCGGCCGAAGTCGAAAACCTGCTGTGCCAGAGCACGCACCCGGTGGGTGGTGACGGCATCGTAAGAGGCGATCACTTCGTCGACAGAGGCGACGCTGCCCCGCAGGAGCATGGCGGTGCCCATGTGGCTCATACGGGACTGGGTGGACTCCAGACTCATGAGGATGTTGGACTTGGCCTGTTCCCGGGCCCGGTCCAGCTCCTCCTGCTCCGGACCGTGTTCGGCCAAATCCGCCGCCACACGGCACAGGGTGTCCAGTGCCTGACGCTCCGTGTCCGGGGACAGGGCGGTGTACAGGCCCAAAAGCCCCGTGTCCTCGTGGTCGGCGATGTAGGAGTATACGGTATAGCACAGGCCGCGCTTCTCCCGCACCTCCTGAAACAGACGGGAGGACACGCCGCCGCCCAGAATGGAGGACATCAGGTGCATGGCATAGCGGCCCTCGTCCAGATAGGACAGGGAGGGGAAAGCCACGATGAGGTGGTTCTGCTCGATGGCCTTGCGCCGGGTGGTAATGGCGCTTTGGTACACCGCAGGGCGGATGGCGGGGGAAGGGGCACCGGACAGAGCGGAAAAGCGGCTTGTCAACTCATCCACGGCGGCATCGGAAAAGCTTCCCGCCAGCGAGACCACCACACGGTCGGGGCGGTAGTGCTCCCGGCGGTAGGCCCGAAGCCAGTCGCCGGTCATGGTGTCCAGCGTCTTTTTAGTGCCCAGAATGGGACGGGCGAGGGAGTGGCCCTTGTAGACGGCGGCGGACAACCGCTCCGCCACCAAATCCTCCGGGGTGTCCTTATACATGCCGATCTCCTCTAAAATGACCCCGCGCTCGGTGTCTACCTCCTCGGGCAGAAAGGAGGAGTGGAAGAGCATATCGCACAACAGGTCGATGACCTGCTCCAGATGGGTGTCCAGACACCGGGCATAGAAGCAGGTGGACTCCTTGGTGGTGTAGGCGTTCATATGGCCGCCCATGGCGTCGATCTGCCGGGCCAGCTGGTCGGTGGTGCGGTGCTGTGTACTTTTGAAGGCCATGTGCTCCAGAAAGTGGGCTGCACCGCTCTGGGCGGCGGTCTCGTGCCGGGAGCCGGTACCCACAAAAATGCCGATGGCGGCGGTGCGCACGGCGGGGACGGGTTGGGTGAGGATACGCACGCCGTTTGGGAGTGTGATGGTGTGGTGCATAGGTCAGCCTCGCTTTTCTTATGGTATCGACATTTTACCACAGGATGAGCCGGGGGACAATCTTTTCGCAGTCTTTACAAAAATTTGCTTTCCCTGTGCGGTCTGCCGTGGTAGAATGGGAGAAGTGGGAAAGGGAGGTATATATATGGAAAAACTTTTGGCCAAAAAAGGCTTTATCTGCGATATGGACGGTGTCATCTACCACGGCAGTCAGCTTCTGCCCGGCGTACAGGAGTTTGTGGAGTGGATGCACCGGGAGGGCAAGCAGTATCTGTTTCTGACCAACAACAGCGGCAAGACGCCCCGGGAACTGCGGGACAAGCTGGCCCGCATGGGCCTTGATGTGGACGAGAGCCACTTTTACACCAGCAGTCTGGCCACCGCCAGCTTTATCGCCAGCCAGACGCCGGGAGCCAAGGTGTTTGCCATAGGCGACCCCGGCCTGACCCACGCCCTGTATGAAAAGGGGCTGACGCTGGATGACGTGGATCCGGACTATGTGGTGATCGGAGAGACCTCCTCCTATACCTATGACAACATTTGCAAGGCGGTCAAGCTGGTGGCCAAGGGCGCACGGCTCATCGGTACCAACTACGACCTGACTGCCCCCATGGACAACGGGGTCATCATCCCTGCCTGCAGGGCACTGGTGGCACCGGTGGAGCTGGCCTCGGGCAAGAATGCCTACTATGTGGGCAAGCCCAACCCCCTGATGATGCGCACCGGCCTTGATCTGCTGGGCGTGCACTCTCAGGAGGCGGCTATGATCGGCGACCGCATGGACACGGACATTCAGGGCGGCATCGAGTGCGGCCTTGACACAGTGCTGGTGCTCACCGGCGTGTCCAGCCGGGAGACGGCGGCGTCCTTTCCCTATCGGCCCAGACTCATTCTGGACGGGGTGGGGGATATCGCGGCGGCGGCACACTAATAAGAACATAGAAAAACCGGAGCGCAGATGCGCTCCGGTTTTTTGTATCAATTACCGCTCCTCGCGGAAGTAGTTCAGGCCCAGTGCGGCGGGCAGGCCGGAGCCCTCCCTCTTGCGGATGGAGGATGCCACCAGCACGATGGCGGTGATGATAAAGGGCAATGCCTGATACAGCTGGGTGGGGACGGCGGCCAGCCAGCCCAGCGTCTCGGGGAAGGCAACGGCCAGACTGGAACCGGACACGCGCAGGGTGTTGAAGAAACCGAACACGAAGGTGCCCAGAATGGCCACAACGGGATTCCAGTTGGCGAAGATGACCAGTGCCACGGCGATCCAGCCGTAGCCGTTGATCCAGCAGGCGCTGGAGAAAGAACCGGACATATTCAGGCCCATATAGTAGCCGCCGATGCCCATAATGCCGCAACCGAGCATGATGTGCAGGTACTTGATGCGCTTGATGTTCAGACCCACGCTGTCGGCAGAGCCGGGATTTTCACCCACGGCGCGCAGGTGCAGGCCGGGGGTGGTGCGGTTGAGATAATACCACATGCACAGGGCGATGACGATGCCCAGATAGACCAGTGCATTGTGGGAGAACAGGCCCTTTCCGATTACGGGCAGGTCGGACAGGAAGGGGATGGGCAGGTCGGCAAAGCCGTTCTTGATGCTGGAATAGTCGCTCATGGCGGGCCAGCGCACAGCCTTGATGGCATTGCCCACAAAGAAGTATACGCCAAGGCCGAAGGTGGTCAGGGTCAGGCCGGTGATGTTCTGGTTGGCCTGCAGGCTGACGGTGAGGGCGGCGAAGAGCAGACCCATCAGCGCGCCCATGCCGAAGGCGGTGAGGATGCCTGCCAGCATGCTGTTGGTGTAACAGCCCACGATGTAGCCGAAAATAGCGCCCACGGCCATGATGCCCTCTACGCCCAGATTCAGACTGCCGGACTTTTCCACCACAATCTCGCCCACGGTGCCGTAGAGCAGGGGGATGTTATAGACCACAATGTTGTGGATAAAGGTGGTAATAACGCCCAGTTTATCCATTTCCATTACTTTTTGCCCCCTTTCTGAGTGCGCACGATGCGGAAGCGGATGAAGAAGTCCGCGGTGAGGACAAGGAACAGGATCACGCCCTGAAGCATGTTGGCGAAGCTGGAGTCCACCCTGGAGAAGGTGGCGGCGGCGGCCACGGAGCCGTAGTGAAGCATGGAGATCAGGGCGGACACCACAAAGATGACAGCGGTGTTCAACTGGGACAGCCACGCCACGATGATGCCCGTCCAGCCCACATCGTCCGTAATGGCGGTGGACAGCACGCCGGCGGTGCCCACCTTGAATGCGGCGGCAAGGCCGATGAGGCAGGCGGACAGGAACACGGTGCGAAGGACGATGGCGTTTACCTTCATGCCCGCATAGTGGGCGGTGCCCGCGCTGTCACCCACCACGCTGATTTCATAGCCGTGCTTGGTGTACTTCAGGTAGACGTAGACCAGCGCGCCCACAGCAAAGGTGAGGATGACACAGATATTCAGACCGAACTTGCCGAACATGATGCGGGGGAAGGAGGCGAACTCGGCAAAGCTCTGGAACACGGGGCGGGCGGACTGCTCCTGCAGGAAGAAATTCCAGTCGGCCTTTCGGTCGCCGAAGAACATCAGAAGGTACAAGGCCACGTAGTTGAGCATCAGGGTCATCAGCGTTTCGTTGGTGCCGAATCTGACCTTGAGGGCGGCCACGAACACGCCGTACAGACCGGCGGCCAGCATGGCGGCAAGGCACATGAGGATCAGGGTGACGGCACCGGGCAGGGCGGGGCCCAGCTTCAGAGCCACCGCGGCGGCGGCAATGGAGCCCAGAATGAACTGACCCTCGCCGCCGATGTTCCAGAAGCGCATTTTAAAGGCCAGAGACAGGGCCACGGAAGTCAGAGCCAGAGGGACGAAGACCTTCAGATAGTTTTCGAAGGCCTTATAGGCGATCTTATTGCCCACCATTCCCATGGTGAACATGCGGCTGTAGTAGGCCAGAGGGTTGACGCCCATGGCCAGCAGGAGCAGACCGCCCACCACAAGGGCGGCCAGCACGGCCAGCAGATAGAAACAGGCCTTTTTCCACAGGGGGCAGGCGTCACGCTTTACGATGTGAAATCCCATATCAGTTTTCCCCCTCCTCCCGGGCCGATTCCAGCTGTTCCGGGGTAATGTTGGTGTCCCGGGCGATGCCGGCGGGCTTGTCCTCGTACTTGTCCGTCAGGTCGAGAGCGCCGGTCATCATCAGGCCCAGCTCTTCCTTGGTGGTCTTGTGGGCGTGGACCACGCCCATGAGCCGGCCGTGGCACAGGACCAAGATCTTGTCACACAGGGCCAGCATCACGTCCAGATCCTCGCCCACGAAGAGGATGCCCACGCTGTCCTGCTTCTGCTGATTGAGAATGTCATAGATGGCGTAGGAGGAGTTGATGTCAAGGCCACGCACGGGGTAGGCGGTGACGATGACGTTGGGGCCGGCCTTGATCTCACGGCCCAGAAGAACCTTCTGCACGTTGCCGCCGGACAGACGGCGCACGGGGGTCTCGGTGGAGGGGGTGACAACCTCCAGCTCCTCAATGACCCGTTGGGCGTCGGCACGGCCGGACTTGCGGTCCACGAAGGGGCCTTTTGCATCGGCGTAGTTTTTCAAGATCATGTTGTCCGTAATGGACAGGGAGGGGGCAAGGCCCATACCCAGACGGTCCTCCGGGATGAAGGACATGGAGATGCCCTTTTCCAGAATAGCCTTGGGGGGCAGGCCCACGATATTGTCTCCCTTATGGATCATCAGGCCGGACTGGATGGGACGCAGGCCGGCGATGGCCTCGCACAGCTCCTTCTGCCCGCATCCGGCGATACCGGCCACGCCCAGAATTTCACCGCCGCGGATATAGAAACTGACCTTGTCGATGGCGGTGGCGCCCTCGTCATTCTTGATGGTCAGATCACGGATCTCCAGCAGGGGGTGGGTCTTTTCTACCACGGGCCGGGCGATGTTCAGGTCGATCTTGCGGCCCACCATCCACTCGGTCAGCTCCTGCTCGTTGGTTTCGGCGGTGTTGACGGTGGTAATATATTCGCCCTTGCGCAGGATGGCCACCCGGTCGGAGATGTCCATCACCTCGTTGAGTTTGTGGGTGATGATGATGATGGAGTGGCCCTCCTCCTTCATGCGGCGCAGGACGGCGAAGAGCTTTTCGATCTCCTGCACGGTGAGTACAGCGGTAGGCTCGTCCAGAATGATAATCTTGGCGCCGTAGTAGAGCACCTTGATGATCTCCAACGTCTGCTTTTCCGACACGGCCATGTTGCGAACCTTTTTCTTCGGGTCGATGTCAAAGCCGAACTTTTTGGCCATGGCCTCGATCTCGCCAAAACGGCCGGACTTCAGGGAAAAGCCAGACTTTTCCCGGCCCATCCAGATGTTGTCGGCGGCGGAGAACACGTCCACCAGCTTGAAGTGCTGGTGCACCATGCCGATGCCCAGTTTTTTGGAGTCCTCGGGAGAGGTGATGGAGACGGGCTTGCCGTCCATGAGGATCTCGCCCGCGTCCGGGGCGTAGATGCCAGAGAGCATGTTCATCAGCGTGGTCTTGCCTGAGCCATTTTCGCCCAGCAGGGCAAGAATTTCGCCCTGACGCAGGTTCAGGTTGATGTTGTTGTTGGCCACCACACTGCCAAAGGTCTTGGTGATGCCGCGCATCTCAATGGCGTACTGTTCCGGCACATGGATCACATCCTTTTCGCAAGATGGGATAAAAGATACGAGATAGAAGACAAGGGGCTTGTCCGCTATCTCCTGTCTCTTATAGGAAACCCCGGGCCGGCCGCGAGGGTCGGCCCGGGGTCACGGGTCTTATAGGGGGGAGTGTAAATTACACTTCCTCAACGCCGGCCACCAGATAGTTCATGGTGCCGGTGATCACGCCGTCCTCAACGGAGGGGCCGCCGGCGGCAACGATCTCGTTGCCGGCGTTGTCCACCAGAGCGGCGTCGGCAGAGGTGACGGTGCCGTCAGCAGCGATGGACAGCTTCACGCCGGAGAACACGTCCCACTCGCCGTCAACGATCATCTTCTTGACGGTCTCGATGGCCTTGTCGGTGTTGGCAGCGCAGTTCTCCGTCAGGGGGGAGGCGTCAACGAAGCCTTCCTTCAGGCCGCCGTAGTAAGCGGAGCCACCCATCTTCTCAACGAACTTGGAGGCATCGCCGGCGCAGTCGATAGCAGCCTGCATGGCGGTGGCGTAGTACACGTTCCAGTTCCAGATGGCGGCGGTCAGGTGAGCGGCGGGAGCGTCAGCGGTCATGTCGGAGTTGTAGCCGCAGCCGAACACGCCGGCGTTCTGAGCGGCGATCTGGGGCTGAGCGGAGTCACAGTGCTGGGAGATGACGCCGCAGTTGAAGGTATTGATCAGCTCCTCGGCATAGGCCTTCTCGTTGACCTCGTCGGCCCAGGCGCCCAGGTTCTTCACGTAGACCTTGGCATCGGGGTTGGCGGCCTGCACGCCCAGGGCGAAGCCGTTGATGCCGGAGGCGGTCTCAGCGTAAGCGGTGGTGTAAGCGGCCACGTAGCCCACGTTGTTGTTGCCGGTCTCCAGGCTCTTCAGACCGGCGGCAATACCGGCCAGGTAGCGGGCCTGATAGGCGCGGCCGAAGTAGTTGTTGAAGTTGGTGTCGTTGCTCAGGTAGCCGGTGCCGTGGGAGAAGATGACATCGGGATAGGTCTCGGCAGCCTCGGACATGGCGTCGATGTAGCCGAAGGAGATGCCGAAGATGATGTCGGCGCCCTGACCAACCAGGGTGTCAACGGCGGCCAGAACCTGCTGCTTGTCCTCGGGAACCTCGTCCACGATGACCAGCTGCTTCTCGGGATCCAGACCCAGATCCTTCATGCCGCCTACGATGCCGCTGTGATGGGCAAAGGTGTAGCCGGCGGTGTCGTTCTTGCTGTTGATGTAGATGGCACCGACGGTCAGTTCGTCGGTCTGCTCACCGGAAGCGGAGCCGCTGGAGGCAGTGCCGGCGTCGCCGCAGGCGGCCAGGGACAGGGTCATGGCCAGAGCCATGATCAGCGCGAGAAACTTCTTCATGTTGGGATTTCCTCCTTAAGTGATTTGTTTCGTCTTATTTATTAAAAACGGTCTGCGACCGCCTTTAATCCACAAAAGTGATGCCGTCCGTCTCGCTCATGGCGGAAACCCGGGCCAGAGACTCTACCCGCATGCCCTCGGCGCGCAGGTTGTCCCCGCCGGGCTGGAAGGCCTTTTCGATGACGATGCCCGCACCCACAAGCTGTGCGCCGGAGTCGGACACCAGCTTGGCAAGGCCGCGCAGAGCTTCGCCGTTGGCGAGAAAATCGTCGATGAGAAGGATCTTGTCGCCGGGGTTGAGGTATTCCTTGGATACCACCACATCGTACACCTTGCCGTGGGTGAAGGACTCCACCTTGGCGGTGTAGACATCATTGGAGATATTCCGGGACTGGGACTTTTTGGCGAAGACCACAGGGCAGTGGAAGTGCCGGGCGGCAAGGCAGGCGATGCCGATACCAGAGGCCTCGATGGTGAGGATTTTGTTGATTTCACAGTCTGCGAAGCGACGCTTGAATTCCGCGCCAATGGCGTCGAACAAATCCACGTCCATCTGGTGGTTGAGGAAGCTGTCCACCTTGAGCACCTCGGTGCCGCGGATCTTGCCGTCTTTGCGGATGCGGTCTTTCAGCAGTTCCATCTGATCGTCCCCGTTTCACTGAAAAAATACACATCTATTCTACTCCAAAATACGATGGACTGCAACGGATTTCGAAAAATTTTGCCGCAAATTTCAGGACAATGTCTTTTTCTTCAGGGGGGTGCGCAGACCGTTGGGGTGCTGGATGACCGTGTTGTCCAGCTGGGCGCGCAGATTGCCGGTGACGGACTGGATATATTCCTTGCGCAGGGCGTCCCGCTCTGCGGTCTCCTCCGGGGTCAGACCCTCAGTTTTGGCCTTGCGGGCCAGTGCATTGATGCGGTCGATTTTTTCCTGTGTCATAGAGATTCTCCTTAAATATAACGTTCCAGCACCAGCATGATACGGCCCTTGCGGGACTGGCCCAGAACTTCTTTTACCACGCATTTGCCAAGACCGCGGCAGGTGAGCACGTCTCCTTCGTTCACGGTCTTGTCCCCTTTGAGGCACTCACGATGATTGACCATGACCCGACCGGCGGAAATGAGGTCGGTGGCCTTGCCACGGCTGATGGAAAAGCCGCTTGCAAGCACCGCGTCCAGCCGCAGGGTGGCCACTGTGTCCCGGATGGTGCGCACCTCCGGAGGCTTGACTTCCAATTGGGACAGGGAGACCTGCTGTAATTTTACTTTCCAGCGGCCCACGCTCTCCCACTGAGACAGGAGGATGGGGACGGCATCAGCAAGGCACAGTACGTCACAGAAGCCCTCGCCGAACAGGATGTCGCCCAGCTTTTCCCGGGTAATGCCAAGACCCATAAGGGCACCCAGTACGTCGCGGTGGGAGGGGTCGGCGTCCTTTGGGAAGGCGGCGCGTACAGCAGTCAGGGTGTCCTCCGGGGTGGCCAGCCAGTCTTCCTGCTCCTGCCAGTCGGGGAGAAAGACGCACAGCTGCCGTTCCGCACCCTCGAAGCCGCCGAAAAAGAAGTGGCGGGGATGGCCGGCGGCGTTGAGCAGGTCGGCGACACAGGCTTGCTCCGCGGGGGAGAGGAAGGGCGTATGGGCGGGAACAGAGCGGTTTTGGGCCAGCTCCACCTTGTCCAGCACCCGGGCCAAAAGCATCCGCTCCTCGCCACTGCGGGCGCACTTGTTCAAAAGTTCCGTCTTGGTCATGGTCTGCCCCCTTTTTATGGGTTTAGTATACCCATGTGGAGCGGGAAAGTCAATGAAAGGAAAAGGGCGCGCTGCTTTGCAGCGCGCCCTTGCAGAATTATTTGTGATAGAGCTTGTTGGTCTGGTACTGGGGCTGGCAGGTGAGCAGCAGGCCCAGCTTTTTATAGGTCACGCTGTCCGCCGGGGAGAGCATGACGGAGCAGTGGGCCTGACAGCCCTTGAGCTGACCCAGATGCTCCAATGCTTTCTGGGCAAGAGGGTCGGTGTTGGCGGAGGTGGCGAGGGCGATGAGAACCTCGTCGCTGTGCAGACGGGGGTTGGAGGAGCCCAGATGATGGACCTTCAGGGTCTGGATAGGCTGGATGGCGGACTGGGAGATGAGGTGCACCTCGTGATCGATGCCGGCCAGCTCTTTCAGGGCGTTGAGCAGGGCGGCGGCGGAGCAGCCCATCAGCTCGGAGGTCTTGCCGTCTACTACCGTGCCATTGGGCAGTTCGATGGCCATGGCGGGCTCGCCGGTCGCCTCGGCGGCCTGCAGGGCGGGGGTGACACACAACCGGTCGGTGGTTTTCAGGTCCATCTGGCTCATGAGCGTCTGAAGCTTGTCCACTTCCACGGTGCAGTCCTGACCCTGACGCTGACCGCACAGGGCACAGAGATAGCGACGAATGATCTCCTGTCGGGAGGCTTCCCGGCAGGCCTCGTCATCCACGATGCAGTTGCCCGCCATATTCACACCCATGTCGGTGGGAGATTTGTAGGGGCAGGAGCCCATGATCTGACGGAAAGTGGCGGCCAGAACGGGGAAGATCTCCACGTCCCGGTTATAGTTTACCGTGGTCTGGCCGTAGGCATCCAGATGGAAGGGGTCGATCATATTTACATCGTTCAGGTCGGCGGTGGCCGCCTCGTAGGCCAGATTGACCGGATGCTTCAAGGGCAGGTTCCAGATGGGGAAGGTCTCAAACTTGGCGTAGCCCGCGGCGATGCCCCGCTTATGCTCGTGGTACAGCTGGGACAGGCAGGTGGCCATTTTGCCGCTGCCGGGGCCGGGGGCGGTGACCACCACCAGAGGACGGGTGGTCTTGATATAATCGTTGATACCAAACCCCTCGTCGCTGACGATGCGGGTGATGTCGTTGGGGTAGCCAGGGATGGGATAGTGGCGGTAGGTCTGGATGCCCAGACTGTTCAGTCGGGACTCGAAGGCCTGAGCGGCGGTCTGGCCCGCCCAGCGGGTGAGCACCACACTGCCCACATACAGGCCGATATCACGGAACGCATCGATCAGACGCAGAATTTCCAGATCGTAGGTGATGCCCAGATCGCCGCGCACCTTGTTCTTCTCGATATCGGCGGCGTTGATGGCGATGACGATTTCGGCCTGATCGGCCAGCTGGATGAGCATCTTCACCTTGCTGTCGGGGAGGAAACCGGGCAGGACCCGGGAGGCGTGAAAGTCGTCAAAGAGCTTGCCGCCGAACTCCAGATACAGCTTGCCGCCGAACTGGTCGATACGCTGACGGATATGCTCCGACTGCATTTGCAGATATTGGTCGTTGTCAAAACCGATCTTACTCACAGCCCTGTCCCTCTCTTTCGGAAACTCACCTATACATTGTACAATTCTGCCCACGCTCCGTCAAGGTGAAACCGACAGAAATTGCCACAAGCTGAATAATTAGAATAAATGCGAGAGAACGCGACAAGCGTTTTCCCGCATTTATTTTTTTGTCTAAAAACCAGTGAAAAGGAGGACGAAAGGCTTGACCAAGAGACACCTTACCCTGAAAGACCGCGAAGAAATGGAAGCGCTCTATAACAAAGGGTGCAGCGCGGCGAAGATCGCGGAGAAGCTGAAAGTCCATCGGGCCACCGTCTACAACGAATTGCGCCGGGGCGATACCGGCGAAATGGATTGTAACGGTCGCATTGGGTACAGCGCGGAGCTGGCCCAGCAGCGGCTTTATGAGCGGCGACGGATGGGCCGGGAAGCTGGCAGGACGAAAGCCACAAATACCGCCTCTTAATATAAGGGCGGCCCACAAGAGAGGATTTATTTATGAGAGTTGCATACACGGAGATCATCGAAAACAATGCCCGCACACAAATCAATATCTATACCCCCGAACAGTACGACGCTGAAATGGCGCGCCGGAAGCGGGTACAACTGCGGCGCAAGCGTGATGCAGCTCGCGCCCGGCGCATGAATCGGAGGCGGGAAGCCATCGGCGGCGCTTTGATGTGGCTGGGCTTTATCGCTCTGCTGGCCTCCGGCGGAGCGGAAGAAATTTGGCAGATCATCGTTGTAGGCCTGGGCGGTCTGGCCTTGCTCGTTTTCGGCGGCTGGCTGGCCCATGCGTTCTACGGTCAGGAGAAAGACGCGGAGTGGCTGCGCCGTATGCGCAAGCTCGGTATGTTGGAATGATGGACGAGCGGGCGCGGATTCACGAACAGGCCACGGCGCGGGAGCGGGAAAACCGCTGGTGCGCAAAAGGCCGTGCAAAGGTCGTGCATCCGAAATACGGACAAGTGATCGTGCCGCATGGCTCAAATTATGCCGCTATCCTGAACGCGGCGGAATACTGGGGCTGCGACTGGCTGGAAGTCCTCGACGCGGAAGTGTGGTTGGCTCTGCCGGGCGACGGCCCCTTGGTGAAACCAAAAGAATTTTGCAAAAGAATCGGAGGCAACTAAATATGAATGTGAGAATCAACACCCATGGAAATCCCTTGCCGGAAGTTCACGGAGAATGGATTGACCTTTGCACAGCAGAGGAAACCACGCTCAACTTCCTGGACTACAAGATCATTTCCCTGGGTGTTTCTATTGAAATCCCCGACGGCTACTATGCCCACATCGTCCCTCGCTCCTCCACCTTTGAAAAGTGGGGCATCCTGCTTGCCAACAGTATGGGCGTGATCGAAAACGACTATTGCGGCGACGGTGATGTGTGGGGCTTCCCTGCTATCTGCTTGCGGCAAGAGGGTACGACCATCCCCAAGGGTACGCGCGTCTGTCAGTTCCGACTTGTGGAGAAAGCCCCTGCTGTTTCCTTTGTCCCGGTGGAGAGCCTGGGCAACCGCAATCGTGGCGGCTTTGGCAGCACGGGAGGTTGACATGGTGGCGCTGCTTATTGCTGCCGGAGTTACGGCGGCGCTGGGCTTCATTCTGGCAATCGTGTCGCTGGTGCTGGTCATAGTGGCCCCGTCCTTTGACGAGTTCGGCCAGATCAATGAGTGCATCGGCTGTCCGATGAACACTTGCCGGGCCTGCCGCTTCAACCCGGAATACTGGGACGGCACAAAATACATCGGGCCGTCGCGGCGGGAGCTGGCGCGCATGAGAAAGGAGATCACCAATGAGCAGATGTAAAGGCTGCGGCGCAGAAATCGACTGGGTGCGGATGAAAAGCGGAAAGTCGATGCCCGTTGACCCGGAGCCGGTATTTGTGGCGGAGGGCGGAAACCAAGTATTTATCACCGACGAGGGCGACACGATCACCGGCACCGCAACAGAGAGCAAGACGGGAGAGGTCGCCTTTGTTCCGCACTGGGCCACCTGTCCGGCATACAAGCAATTCAAAAGAAAATAGGAGGAAAACCATGGAGAATATCAAAATTCAGGATGTGCGGGAGCTGTGCCAGCGCGGCGCGCTGCGAGCTTTCGCCAAGGGCGGAGGCGTGTATCTGGAGGACACCACCACCGGCGAGAGTGTCCGGCTGGACAACCGCCCTGAAAAAGCAAGCACCCCGTCCCGACATGAGCCGGAGCGCCGCAGCCGTGTAGAGCGGATGTTTGGCAGCCGGGAAACCTGGAACACCAACCAGCCCGACGACGACCAGGGGCCTTACAAGGGCTTCCTGCTGGTAAAGTGTGAGGAGTGCGGCGAGGTCAAGGCGTTCTGTGCAAAGCGCGAAACCTACGGCTTTAAGTGTTCCTGTGGCTACGAAACGGCGCTGGAGAAGCTGCGCCCCGTATTCATGCACTGCAAATGCGGCAAGACATTCCGCTACAAGACCAACATGACGGCGGAAACTTTCTCGCATACCTGTCTTTCCTGCAAGGCTCCCGTGGATTTGGAGCTGAATAAAAAGCAGACGGCCTATGTGACCGTCGGAGAGAGGAGATAACAGCATGGAAAACAATATGGCAAAGGTCAATTATCGGTATTTCGGGCTGGCTATGAGCGCCGAGGGCGGCGAGGACTTTGTGGGCAAACAGGCGGCGGCCTTTCTGTCCCATGTGAAAGAGGACGAGGCCCGCATGGAGGCGGCGGAGGACACCGCGCCGGAGTGCAAGGAGATCACCGCGCCCGTCCCCGTAGAGGACGGTATGGAGTGGAATGTGGTAGCGATCTACGATAACGCGGGCATCCCCTCCATCATGCACCGCTTCCGCCGGGTGACAAACAAGGAGCTGTTCGGCGGCAGCGACAAGGTACATCCTGCTTTCATCATCGGCGGCGAGGTCTACGACGAGATTTTTATTTCCGTCTACCAAAATACCATGATCGGCGACAAGCCGTACAGCCTGCCCGGCGCAAAGCCCGTTACCAACATTACGCAGGAAGATTTCGCGGAGCTGTGCTTCTCCAAGGGCGAGGGCTGGCACTGCCTGACCGCTGCGGAGTGGGGCTTGCTGGCGAACATCAGCGCCAAGCTGGGGACGCTGCCCCATGGCAACACCGATTGCGGCAGATGGCACGGCGATACCAGCGAAAAGGGCGAAAATGTGGGCAACGGCGGCATGACGGCCACCGGCACCGGCCCGGCCACATGGACGCACGATCACACCGCAACGGGTGTCCACGATCTCTGCGGCAACATTTGGGAGTTTGCCCGTGGTATGCGCATCCTGGACGGCGCTTTGCAGGCGGCGGAGAACAACGACGCGGCACTGCCCGAAACCGATCTGTCGGAGGGCGGCACCGGCTGGAAGCCTATCACCGACAACGAGGGAAAGCCTGTGTTTGTTTCCGTGGGTCGTGAGAAGATCACCTTTACCACGGACAGCAAGATCGAGGGCGACTATACCGGCATCCCCTGGGAGCGGGTCAACATGGATTGCGAGAGCGAGCAGTTGAAAGCGCTGGCGTTCTACGCCGGGGAGCCTGGGGCTTATTGCTATGTGGACAACACCGAGGGCGAGTACATCCTGATTCGCGGCGGCCGCTGGGACGATGGGGCCAGCGCCGGGGTGTTCAGCTCCGACCTGGACAATGCCCGGTCGAATGCCAGCGGCAACCTCGGCGGTCGTTCCGCTTTCTTCAAGAAACACTGTAACGCCGGACACTGAAACACTGACCGTCGAGCGGGAGCGAGACGGCAAAGGAGACCAACTATGGAAAGTCAATAGGAAAAACTGAAAAATTGTAAGAGAAAAAAGGGCACAGCAAAGCAGAGCTGCTTTCGCAGCCCGGATCGAAATAGAGAAAATTAAGCCAAGTCAAAAACAATATTTTTTGTAAGCAAAGTAAAGATGACTCGGATGAGCTTATGGGAGGTATGGCCCAATGCGCAATAATGGGACTTTCCCTGGGCAATTTTAGAATTGTAGTATTGCGCAAATGTCTCATTGTTTCGGACGACATTGTGCGCGGCATTGATTAGGGCATAGCGTAGCATGGAGTTGCCTCGCTTAGACATTCTCGTACTTCTGGCGTTGAAATTACCAGACTGGATTACTGCGGGATCAAGACCAGCATAGGCGAGGAGCTTAGATGGTGAAGAAAACCGCTGGATGTTTCCAATACAAGAAAGAATCATCGCTCCGTTTAGATGTCCAATTCCCGGAATAGTCATGATTGGAGAACGAAGGGCGTCCATGATGGCGGCGATCTCAGTTTCTACTTGGTCAAGTTGAGTGGAGAAAAGTTCGATTTGTGAAACTGCTTGACGGATCTGCAAAGCCAGCGCCGGGCTGTCTGTACCAATAGAGTGTTTTGCCAGTTCACGCAGACGAATTGCATCCTCCTTCTTGTACTTGCCCATGGAGGCTTTGCGTAAGAGGTTTGACAGATAAGTAAGATGGAGCGATTGAACCTCTGCCGGTCTGGGATGGGCCTTAAGAAGGGTGTAAGAGACATTGATGTGGAGACCGGCCCGAAAGAACTGATTCAACTCTGGGAAGAGCTGGTCAACAAAACCGCCAAGTTGGATTTTACAGCGCGTGCGCATGAGGATAAGGTTTTGCCTGGGAACGGGATGGAAAAGAGTACCCAAAAATCCACCCGACACAAAAGCCGGTTGGTGTGCTGAAACGGCTGATTGAGATATTCACCGATCCCGGCGATGTGGTGATAGACCCTTGCGCTGGCAGCGGCTCGACGCTGCGCGCTGCCTGGGAGTGTGGCCGCAATGCCTATGGCTTTGAACGATCAAAGGAATTTTTCACGGAGGCGGTGGCAAAGATGCTGCCGGGCAAGGAGGAACAGAATGGAAATTGCGAGAGCGCGGGAAATCCTTGACCCGGAACACCGGGAGCATTACGACGGCATTGAAACCGTGAACGAGGCTTGCCGGATGGGACGGGATGCGCTGGGTAAGCTGGTGCCGCTGCGCCCCTACCCTGACGACGACGGCGATATTTTGGCCTGCCAGCGTTGCGGGAGCGGCGAATACCTCCACAACGAGGATGGAACGCCGAACAAGTTTTGCGGTCAGTGCGGCCAGGCAATCGACTGGAGTACAGAATGAGAATCGGCCTGATAGATGTTGACGGCCACAACTTCCCAAACCTTGCCCTGATGCGCATATCTGCATACCACAAAGCGCAGGGCGATCTTGTGGAATGGTGGTGGAGTGACTTATTCCACTACGACATTGTGTACATGAGCAAGATTTTTTCGGATGAATACAGCCCGGATGTGCCAGAGCCGATGAACGCAGATCGCATTATCAAAGGCGGAACGGGCTATTGCATCCATCTGGAGAACGGCAAGGAAGTGTTCGACAAAAGCAAAAACGAGTGGCTGCCGCCGGAGATCGAGCGGATGTTTCCTGATTACAGCCTGTACCCGCAATACAATTTCGCGGTGAGCATGACCAGCCGGGGGTGTCCGAACTGCTGCGGCTTTTGCCATGTGTGCGCCAAGGAGGGGCGATGCTCCTACAAGGTGGCGGATGTATCGGACTTCTGGAACGGGCAAAAGGAAATCCGGGTGCTTGACCCGAATTTGACGGCCTGCCCGGACAAGCGGGATTTGATGCGGCAATACCGGGAAACGGGCGCACAGATCGACTTCACGCAAGGGCTGGACATTCGGTTGCTGGACGAGGACGATGTGGCAGATATAAACGCCATGCGCCTGAAAAATGTGCATTTTGCTTGGGATAATCCAAGGCTCGATCTCACGGAAAAATTTGCGTGGTATGCAAAGGTTGGCCGGAAGAACAAAAGCGGACGATTCGGGACGGTGTATTGCCTCACCAATTTCAATAGCACCATGGAAGAAAACCTGTACAGGATATATACCCTGCGGGAGTTGGGATATGACCCGTATGTGATGGTTTATAACAAGCCAAACGCGCCGAAAGAAATTAAACGCCTGCAACGGTGGGTGAACAGCCCGGCAATATTCCGATCAACAAAAAGATTTGAAGATTACAAGGGGTAATGAGCATGAAAATATGCGATAGATGCAGCGTCCCTGGCTGTGCGTTGATTCCTGGCGGGAAAGCCTGCCAGTGCGCGAGAAAGCGGGTATGCCCGGAGGTCGTAAAGAACGAGGGCGACAGAATCCACGACATGAATAACGAGGAGCTGGCGATCTTGCTTGCCAAGATGGGCGCAGACCCGGACAGGCTGGACAGAGCGGCGCAATCCTACACCGGCGAGGCTGTGAATAAGTGTCTTGAATTTCTGGAGCGGGCCGTGGAGGAACTATGAGAACGGAGGCGGACGATGGACAACGAGTTACATATTGGCGATGAACAGCTCCAGTACATCGCCCGCATCAGCCACGGCAAGGACAGTTTGAAGATGCTGGATGTAATTATCACGCGGGGCCTGCGGCTTGACCGCATTACCACCACGGATATATGGGCCACCGACACCATCCGGGGAGAACACCCGGAAATGGTGAAGTTCAAGGATATGGCGGATGAATATATCTGGCGAAAATACCGCATCGAAGTTGAACACCTCTGCGCTATGCGCAACGGCGAGAAGATCACCTATGAAAAGATGTTCTACCATGTGCCGAAACGCAAAGCCTCCTCCAGCGGGGGGGGGGGGGTACTGTCAGCAGCAAGGGACGATCTTGGGATTCCCGACCCTGTGGGGGCCTTGGTGCCAATCCGATCTCAAACGGAACGCCAGAGAGCAGACCGCAGGGTTTCCCTGCACAAATCGGGAGCTGGTGCAAGAAACTCAAAATCGACTATATACGGATTCCCAGTCACCATCAACAGAACAGGCCAATGGTGTCAGAAGCTCAAAACCAGGTTTTTGGATAGCCCCGCCGCGAGGGGCGGTAAAAATATCGTGGAGTACATCGGCATCGCGGCGGACGAGCCTGCCCGCTTTGGTCAGTTGAACGAGAGGAAACGCGCCCCACTGGTGGAGTTTGGCATAGAGGAAGATTTGTGCGGCCTCTACTGTATGTACGAAAATATCCTGTCCCCAAGCTATGAATCAAGTTGCCGGGATGGATGCTGGATGTGCCACAACCAAGGCGTAAACCAGTTGCGGCAGCTCCGCAAAGGCTACCCCGATCTGTGGGCGCTGTTGCTCAAATGGGATAAGGATAGCCCGGTGAACTTCAAGCCGGACGGACACACGGTACACGACTACGACGAGCGTTTCCGTCTGGAGGACGAGGGATTTATACCATCAGACAAGCGGTTTTTCTGGCGGATGTTGGACGAGCCATTACAGAAAAGTTTATTTGTTGGAGAGGAGGCGGATATATGGGGCGTTTGACCTATATGCACGACGGAAAGTGGTGCATTAACGGAGTAAATGGGAAGCTGACCGGCGACAACCAGGCGAATTACTGGGGCGAAGCCGTTGACCAGCTTGCGGCCTATGAAAATACAAGGATGGAGCCGTGCGACTATAACACGATGCGGGCAGCGATGGAGCAGTGCGAGGAAGCCAAAAAGCAACTGTCCGAACTGATTCACATTGTTGGAGCGACAGGGATTAACCGCATCCAAGAGCTGGCGCAGGCCGACAAAACCGGGCGGCTGGAGGTGCTGCCTTGTAAGATCGGAGATTGGGTATATGCCCTGTGGGATGTGCCGACGGAGTACAAATATGTTATTTACTGCGCCGAGGTAAAAGAAATCCGCCACTCCGTCAGGAATTGCAGGGCGACGACCACATACAGGCTTGAGCCGATTGAGTACAGAGGCAGGATAAAGGAATATCGGGATGATGATTTCGGAAAAACGGTATTCCTGACAAACGAGGAGGCGGAGGCGGCCTTGCGAAAGGAGAAACGAGAATGAGATACCAGTGCACTTGCCCGGAGCATGAGGAAAGGCCATGTGATAACCCTAACGAAAATCTGGAGTGCCAGGATTGCCAGCACGGCAAGCCGGAGGAGGAAACAGAATGACGGAATACATCTGCGTTGACCAGGAGCATGACGCTTGGAAGTGCGCCAAGTGCGGCTACATAGAAAACTTTGAGGCGGACGGCCCGGCGGAAAACGGCTGGCACTTCTGCCCCGCCTGCGGGCGTGAGATCACGAAGTTGTCCGGCGGGTGCCAGAGCGACGAGCCGGAGGGCGAGGAATGAAGCCGGTGCCGCGCTGTGAGGGGTGCCAGCATTGCGTGAAAAAGCCCACATTCACCGGCGGAAAAATCCGCTTCTGGTGCGCCCACAGCATTTTCCAATGGCGGGCGCTGCACATGAAATGGATTAGCTCAAAGGAGCGGGGCAAAAACTCCCCGCGCTGGTGTCCGTTGAGAGGAGGCGGGAAACCGTGATTGACTTTGAGGACTACTACACCGTGGCGGTGGAGCAGATCGAGTACATCGACATGAACGAAAAAGGCACCGGGGATTGCCCGTACTGCCTGAATATCCATCTTTTGAGCGGTCGGGTGCTGTCCGTTTGCTACCGTACCGCAATGGCCCGCACGACGGCCAGAAATAAGCTGTGCGGGCAGATTGAAACGGAGCGCCGCCGGGATTCGGAGACGATCATAAACCGCCTGTATCTTATCAAGGACGCGCTGGAGCGGGTCGATAAGCGGCAATTCCGCATCTGGAAACAGCTAAAAGAGCTGCTGAAACTGGAGCCGGACGAGACAATTTAACAGCCGGAAACGGTCGCGTCGCATAGCGGCGCGGCCTCGCCGGTTGCGCTGGAATCCTATTCCCGCCGTGGCGGCGGGGAAAAATTGAAGTCGGCGAGGGCCGACAATGGGCTGGTATATCAGCAGTAAGTTAAGGGACAAGCCCCCGATCATAGGGGAATATCCCTGGGCCAGACAGTAAGCAATCCCATAATTTCGTGGGGTGTCGGAGGCAAGGCCCGGCCTTGCTTCCGATGATTAGCACACAGCACGAAGCACGGGGAAGTGTCAAGGGAAAGGGTGGAGATTTGCGCGAGCAAATACTACCCGGCCTTGATACGACCAGGGCGAAGTGCTATTTCAGAAAGCCAGAGGTAAGGGCCATGAAGTCGATCTATTACCGGGAACAAAAGCATATCTGCGGCAAGGACTACGACACGGCCCCTTACATGGAGGTCGATCTATACCCGGTCACTGTTAAGCAGCACAAGGCCAGCCGGAGAGCCAAGAAGAAAGAAGCCTCCACCCTGGCCCAGCAGACATACAACGACAACAGGGCGAAACGCTATCATGTTCAGCTTGTGAATACCAACTTTGGCCGTGGTGATTTTTCGTGGACGGGAACATACGACGATGCCCACCACCCGGAGCCGGGAGACACAAAGCGGGCCGATCTGGATTTTACCAACTTCATCAAGAGACTGTACCGCTGGTGTGATAAGCACCAGGTAGAGCGCCCAAAGTGGGTAGCTGCAACGGAGTACAGCACCATTCAGGAGGACGGCACCGTTACAGGCCGTCACCACCACCACGCAATCATCCAGCATACCGAGGGATTGAATCGTGATGTGCTGGAAGAACTGTGGAGCGATAAAAACGGGAAAAGAATAGGCTTGACGCGCGGGGAATACCTGGATGTTGACCACGGCAGCGTGGAAAGCCTTGTGAGATATATTTGCAAAAACAAGAGGTGCGCCCGGAGCTGGCGGCAGAGCCGTGGGCTGGAGAAGCCCAAGACACCGCCCCCCAATGACAGTAAATGGAGTCGGGGCAAGCTGGAGGAAGCAAGTACCCTGTACATAGACGATGCCGCGTTTTGGGAGAAAAAATATCCTGGCTACACCCTGAATCGGGTGGAAACAAAGGTCAGTGACGCGGGCATGAGACATACCACCGTGATCTTACGCCGTGCCGAGTGTTGGCATGGGCGGGATTATATACCAAAGCCAAGGAGGAAAAAGCGAGAATGACAAACAAGGAGCGGTTTAAGGCAATCTTTGAAACGCAGATCAACCGAGAGGGCGCGACGGAACTGCTGGCGTGGCTGGAAACCACGGACTTTTTCACAGCCCCGGCCAGCACGAAGCACCACGGGGCATACACTGGAGGGCTGGTAGATCATAGCCTGAATGTCTATGATCGGCTGCTGATAAACCCCTATGCCGTAGGCCACGGTCAGGAAAGCAGGGCTATCGTGGCTCTGCTGCACGATCTCTGCAAGGTGGAATACTACTCCCCCACCACCAAGCGGAAGAAGAACGAACAGGGCCAGTGGGAAGATGTGCCGGGCTGGGAAGTCAAGGAGCGTCTGCCCATGGGACACGGCGAAAAGTCCGTGTATCTGATTATGCAGCACATGAAGCTGACCGACGACGAGGCCCTGGCAATTCGTTGGCACATGGGAGCCTATGACGATGCTTTCCGTGGCGGAAGCTATGCGCTCAACAACGCCATGAAGAAAACGCCTCTTGTGCTGGCGCTCCACACCGCCGATATGATGGCGACGCAGGACGAACAGCGCCGCGAGGGCCTGTAATGTCTTTACGGCTGGAGCTGTCGGACTTGCCGCCCCGTTACCGTGCGCAGGCGGAGCGGCAAATGGCCCGGAGCGGGAAAAAGCGGGCTGACCCTCTGGCTGATGCCGCAAAGGCCGCTGCGGCGGCTGGGCGGGACTTTGACAGCCAGGGAGAGTATGAGTATTACATAGGCACCATTGCGCCCAAAGTGGCCCGTGGTGAGATCGTGAAGTGGGAAGCGCACCCGTGCTTTCCCTTGTTCCCTGCCGGTGAATACGGCGGCGTTAAGCTGCGCCCTGTGCAATACACGGCTGATTTTCGCCTGGAATACGCCGACGGCACCGTGGAGATCGTGGAGGTCAAGAGTAAGTTTGTCCGGCGGATGCAGCGGGACTATCCTGTGCGTCGGCGGGTGTTTCTGGAGCTGATCGCCCGGCCTGCGGGCTGGAAGTTTACCGAGATCATCACGGCGGACAGCAAGGAGGAAGTAAAACGCTGGCGGGAGCTGGCAAAGGAGGGAAAGTAGCCTATGGACGGCCAGAAACAGCACCGCTGCGCCCTGTGCGAGCGGCACCAGAAGTTGGAGACGGTGGACGGCACCGCGTTTTGGATTGAGTGGGGCGAGGATGAAAAACCGCGCCTCTGCATGGACACCAGGACGCACGGCGGCGGCCTGAATGTGCTTTGTGTGAGTTTTTGCCCATTGTGCGGGCGAAATGTGGAAAATGACAGTGAACAGGAGGAACAGTATGAGCCGGAGGAACAGAATACCAGCGTATTACGGGAAGAACATCGCCCAGCAGGCCCAACGGAAGTATCTGCACGATAAGAAGCCGGAAAGTCAGCGCGTGGAGGAACACCGGCAGGCGGCGGCCAATGTGATTTGTCTTTGCTATCTGGTGGCCCTCAACGACAAGTACGGCGTTGGAGAATCCCGCTTGCAGCGCGTCGTGGACGATGCCAACGCCCGCGCGGAACGCTTTGACACCAACAAGCGGGCTGTGGGCATGGAAAGGGCCAAAAAGAAGCTGGACGAGGAGCTGGGCGACCTGTTGCCGGGCGGCTTTGTTCTCCCAGTCACAAAATCGCCGAAGAACAACCGGGATTGGCGTTTGTTGAGCGAGCAGCGGGACGCGGCGGAGATCGTGGTAAAACTGTACTCCCTTGCTGCCCACAAGACGCTTGGTTTTGGCGCGGAGCGTATCGCGGAGACGGTAAAAGGCACCGAGGAGAATTTCAGGAAGTTTGGAGAATGGGCAGAGGGCGGCGACTACTACGGGTATGCACTGCTGGCCCGTCGGTTAAGCGCGATCTTGGGCGAGCCGGTGGAGGTTGACGAACAGGATGCGGACGAGCCGATTTTCAGTCATACGCTGACCTGATACACAGGCGGCGGGAACGGGAGGCGACGGGATGCGGTATGAGATCGTGAAGCACATAGCCCTGTATTACAAGGCTATTCCGGGGATGCTGCGGCTGTTAAAACAGGAGCGGGAGGAACTGGAGAATGAATACAATGGGCTGCGTGGAGCGGAAACGGCAGGGATGCCGCGTGGGTCGTCTCCTGGCAAGCCAACGGAAACGCTGGGACTGCGGGCGGCGGAAAACGGCATTGGTGATCGGCTGGCAGAGATCGAGGCAAAGGAAAGGACTTTGACCGGCGATGCGGCCAATATCCGGGCCTGCCTGGACACCCTGAACGGTAAGTACAAACAGGTGATTGCGCTGCGGTATGTCTATGGGTACAGTTGGGCAAAAACAGCTATCAAGATCAACGCCCCGGACAGCACCGCGCGAAGCTGGGAGGCAAAAGCCATGAAGCGCTTTGGCGAAGTGCTGGAGGAGCTACCCGGCGTGGATGATCTGGCCGCCCGTGCATCGCGCGCGCGTACATAATAAGCGCCGAAAAATTTTGCCTCTTTGGAGCGGGAGAAAATCACCCTGTTTCCGGGGCTGTTTTGGGCCTGCTTTTGTGGTGGATGCCACGGCGGCGAAGCTGCCTTATAAGAACATTTTGGCTACCGGCGGAACGCGCGACGCGAAGCCATTTCCGCCGATCTGTGGCGGCCCTGGAAAAACAATTTGCGAATAGACAGAAAACCACCCCGGCGACCGATCTGTTACGGTTTGCCGGGGTGGCGTTTTGTTTCAGGGTGGTTTATTCCGCGTCGGGCCGCTCGTCCGGCAGCTCCAACGGCTGGCCCTCGCGGGTCATGCGCTCGGTGCAGGCTTGCAGGACATAAGCCTGGACGCTCTGCCCGGCGGCCTTGGCAGCGGCGCGGATAGCGTTACCAACAGGCTTCATGGGACGGGCGCTGATGCGGTCGCACTTGGCGTTGTATTTGTCGTTGTTGCGCCGCTTGGATTCACGAATTGCCATTGTGTCAATCCTCCTTTTCGTGAAGTGGGCCGTAGTCCGTCAGGTCTATCATGGTGATCTCCGGCGGCTGCGGGGCCATCTTGTGATACTTTCCGTTTTCGTAGTGTTCGTTGGTCACGCCGTCATACCAGGTAATATCTCCATGCTGGGTTTGGGCGGCCTCCATGCGCTGTTGGGCCTGCTCCTCTGTGAATCCGTCGAACAGTAAACGCGCGCCGTCGGCAAACTGGGCCACCAGGCGGAACGCAGGGAAAATTTCGTGGGTGATGTCCATTGTATCGCCTCCGTTTTGTGGGGACTGTTGCATTTTGTCGTATTATAACACACGATATTGCACCAGTCTAATGATTTTTTATCGCGGCTGGTACACGGTGGCCGGGCGGGGTGCCGCCACGGCCTCTTTTCGGGTTTCGTAGATGGTTTGGCCGATCTCGGCAGCGGGATAATAGCGCTTGTAGTCGTGCAGCTTGGCGTTTTTCTTTGTGGCGACAGAAAACCAGTCGCCGTGCCAGCTATCCAGATACCACCGCTGCACGGTGCCGTCATGCTCTTTTGTGTACAGGGCTGTGCCTGTGGGCGCAATAAACATAGCTTGCCTCCTGTGTGGGTTATTTTGGGGAAAATGTTGAAAATTTTTCAGTGTGTGGGGCATTGAAAGAGAACGCAAAGCGCCTTTTTGGTTGCGATCTCGTTGATACGCTGCGCGGTCGTACTACCAAGGGAGAAAACCGCGATGTAGTTTACATGGCAGTCGTCGGGGGTAAAGATGGGCTTGCAATCAACGCCCAGGGCGCGCAAGTGGGTTGTGAGGTTGGACAGCTCCATGACTTCATGCAGCGCGTCGGCGTAGCTCTCTTTGTACAGGTCTGCGCCGTATTTATCCCGGATTTCGTCGAGCTTTTCCGTGTCGAAAAGCTCTGTGAACGGCTCGTATTTGTGCGGGGTGTCAAGATGGGCGTTGATGATCTCGTTGCGGCAGGCCCAATATCCGGCGGTTTTCATTTCGTTGCCTCCTTTTTCTGTGGGATGTACTGCTCGATCTTCTGCATCACAGGGTCGAAGATCGTAACGGTTGCGTACTGCATTGTTTTGTGGACTGTATGCGCGGGGCAGGAAATAATAATCATTTCCCCGCCGGGCTGGCGGTCTACCCATCTTTTGAGACGGTCGATTTCGCCCCTGAAAGTATCGGCGGTTTCGTAGTGGGAATATTTTTTGATCTCGACGGTATAACCAACCTCTGCGTTGGGATTTTTGCCGGGGAGAGTGAAATTATATTCAGCCCGGCCCATAAGCTCCTGCACATATTTTGGAATCTTCATCATGCACTCCTATCTGCCCTTTACCCTGGGCGGCGGGTTTTGTATGGGGTCGGGTCGCTTTCGCCGGTGCGGCCCGCCAAGGTGTCCGGGTATCATTTTCGTGGGGTCACGAAATTGGTTGTCAGTTAAGGCCCAGGGCGCGGCGGGCGGCGCTTTCTGCGTTTGCGGTAAGCTGGCGCTGCCATGCCTGATAGCGGGGAGACCAGCGGAAACCGTTGCTTTTCAGCGCGGCGCGGGTGTCCTCGTCGGGCTTGTCGTCAAAGAGGATTTGGAGCCGGTCGGCTTCCAGGTTGCGGACGATCTCGCCGCCGTCAAACTTGGTGCTTTCGGCGGGCTGGGCCTGCTCGGCTTGTCGTTTGTCCAGCTCGGCCAGACGGTCGGCAACGCGCTTGATATAGCCTCGGCGGCTTTGGAGTTCGTAAGGCGGGAACGGGCAGCCGTACAGCTCCAACGGGGAGCCGCCGCCCTTTGCGAATACGCCGGGCCGGGTCAGCCATTCGCGTTCCTTGGGGCCGATGCCGGGGCAGCCGTCCAGCGTTTTGTGCTTGCGGTAATAGGCATTGGCGGCCTTTGCATCATCCAGGGACTTTTGGTAGGCGTTGAGCTGATCGGTGAGAATTTCGCGGGCGTGGGGGTCGGCCAGGTCAACAGCGCCGGTGCCGATGCCCTTGATCTTGTCCAAGATGCCCTCGATCTGCTTGTATTCCTGAAACAAGCTGTCCCGGCGGGCGTTCTGCTTGTTCTTCTTGTTTACCGGGAAATTGGAGCCGCCGGAAATGAGGATGGAGGGGCAAGATGCCTCGTTGCGGTAATAGGCGTTGTAGTATTCGGCAAGGCGGCGGGCGTAGCGGTCAAGCAGGCTGTCCAGCTTGTCGTGGTAGTAAGGGCTGACGGCGGCTTTTTTGGATGCCACCAGCGCGGCAGCCTTGTCAACGGCGGCGCGGTATTCTGCCGTTGCGCTGCCGGGCTTATAGTCCCGCATGGAATTTGCGTCGTTGGCCCGGCGGGCGGTTGCCTCGCTGATCTCATAATAGCGGACAGCGGGGGCGGCCTCTGCGGTGGGTTGTTCGGGCTGGGTTTCGTTGGCGGCGGGGGTGATTTCCTCCGGGGCCTGGTCGATCAATCCGATCTGTTCATACATGGCGTGTACCTCCTGTTTTGTGATTTGGTGCCGTTTGGCTGGGGTCGGGTCGCTTTCGCCGGTGCGGCCCGCCAAGGTTTCCGGGTTTTGTGGGTCAGTCAAGGCAAGTTTCGTAGCTGATGCGGTATTGCTGTTTGAGTTTGTCGTAGGCGCGGAGCGTGACCGTGTAGGTGTTGCGCTTTTCGTCGTAGTCGATACCGCGCCCGTGGAGCCGGGGGAGATCGTCGCGGAGTGGGCGGAGAAAGTAGTGCTTGCCATAATAGGCGAGATCGGCGGCGAAGTCGCAGCCCGTGGGAGCCTTTTGCATTTCGTAGCAGTAGGAATATTCGCCGGGCCTGTCCGCGTGAACGGCGGGAGCCTTTGCCGCTTCCAATGCTTCATAGTCGGGAGCGTAGCCGCAGAGATCGCCGGTGTCGGGGTTAAAACTGGCGGCGCACATATCCGGGACAAAAAGCGTTGTCTGTTCGTTGATCTGCTGGGCGTAGCCACCGGGGACTTTGGAAAAGGTGCCGGGGATGGGGCGTGTTGTTGCTGCCATGGTGAAAACCTCCTGTTTTGTGGTTTTGGGTTTTGTGGCCCATGAGCGCCCGCCCTGGTGGGCGGCTGGACTTGCACCAGCGGCGGCGGATGCCGTCGGCCTTGCGGGCTGCTGGGGTTAGGCGACGCGGACATAGAACGCGGATTTTTTGTTGCTCCATTTTGCGCCTGCTGCCTTGATCGCGTCGGCGTGTTTCTCGGTATCGCCTGCCAGCCATACCACCGGCGCGGCGGTCTGTGCGCCCTTGATTGTGGCGGTCACGCCTGCCATATCTGCAAAGCGGGCTGCAATCAGCTCGGCGGCGGTCTTTGCGTCCTGGGCGGGTGCCTGCTGGGGCTTGTTGTCGTCGGCTTCCTGGGCGGCCTGCTGGGCTTCCTGGGCGGCGGCCGGCGCGGCGGCCTGCTGGGCGATTTGTTCACGCAACCGGGCGATTTCGTTATTAGCCTGGGCGATTTCGTTATTGGCGGCGGTCAGATCGGCGCGGAGCTTGTCGGATTCGTTGTTGCTGGTGGCCTCGGTGAAATATGCCTTGACGGCGCGGGAGGCCTTTTCTTCCGGGCGGATGGGAAGCACCATTGCAAAAGGCTCGTCGTTGTCGTAGGCGACGGCGGCGGACAGCGGGCCGGGGCTGCGGAGCATTGCGCCGGAGCGGAACGCGGAAACAAATTTGTTGTTGTAGAACGCTGCAAAATCCTTTTCCGCGTTGTAGTAGCAGCGGGCCGGGATTTTGCCGGTGTCCAGATCGAGCGGGCAGCGCGCCAGATTCCCGGCGTTCTCTGCGGCCTTGACGGCATCGGTAAAGACCTTTACCGCGTCAAAATTCTGTTCGTCGCGCTTGCCGTCCTTGTCGATGATCCAGTTACCCGGCTCGCACTGGGTAGCGGCCTGGGCAACGGCGGCATATTCCAGCGGATTCATCTTGTACAGGAAATAGCCGTTGCAAAGATAGATCGTGCCGTCGTCGGCGGTGCGGCAGATGATCTTGTCGGAATTTTTCAGGGCCTTTGTTGCCTCGTTGGTATAATTGCCGGTGTACTTTTTCATGCTGATAACCTCCAAAAATTTGATTGTCGGCCCTGGTGGGCTGGGGCTGGGTTGCTTTGAGCGGTGCAGCCCTGCTAAAGTGTCCGCGTCCGGGGTTTACTTGCTTTTCTGCACCTGCAAGGCGCTGAAAAGATGCGCTTTCGCCATGTAGAAATGGGGGTCACTTTCGGGGGCATCCTGCCCGGCAGCGGCGGCAGCTTCGCGGGCGGCCTTGCCGGGCTTGTCGGTGTACTTCCAGAGGTTGCACACCAGCGCGGCGTGTTCGCCCTTTTTCACGCTGTACCCCATGCGCTTCCACTCCGCGAAAGTGTGGAAAGTATCGGCGGCCAGCATGGCGTTAAAAATATCTTCCTGGTTGTCGTCGCTGCCCTCGGCAACGGTGATCTTGACGCTGGCCCGGCGGGCGCTGATCTTGTCGGCGGGATAGATCGCCTTGACCAGCTCGGCAAGCTGGGCGGGAGTAAAGGCGGCGCGGACAGTCTCAAAAATAATCTCGTTGTTAGTCATGTTCATAACCTCCAAAATTTGATTGATCGTTGTTTGCTGTGACACGGTGCCGTGTCGCTTGCTGTGCCTGAAATATAACACGGTGCCGTGTCGCTTGTCAAGCGTTTTTTTGAAAAATTTTTCGTGGCCCGACTGTTCCCCCGTAGGGGGAAAATTTTTTGAGAAGCTGCGCCGGGGGCGTTTTTCCGGGGAAAATTTCTGTATTTCAACCCGTGGCCCAGGATGCCCAGCGGCAGCAGGCCAGCCCGGCAGCAGCCCCAACAGACCACCCCCGGCAGGCATACCCGCGCCCATGCACACGGGCGGAGCTGGCAGCAGGCCCGGCCCAGGACGACGGCCCCCGGCCCGCCGATCATCCGCGCCCAGCTC
>SVLE01000005.1 GCA_015068065.1 Oscillospiraceae bacterium
TCGGGGGTTCGAATCCGTCTACCAGCTCCAATTTCATATGGAGGAGTTCCCGAGTGGCCAAAGGGGGCAGACTGTAAATCTGTTGCGTTTCGCTTCGGTGGTTCGAATCCACCCTCCTCCACCAAAACACCGTTCACCAATTGGTGAACGGTGTTTTTTCGCTCTTAATCAAAAGCCAACCCAAGATAGGCATCCTTCCGCAGCTCTTGCCCGGACTGGGCAACAAGCCATTTGATCATGGCAAACTCCCATTTTTCCCCCTGTCCTGTATAGGGGCCCCGTACCCAATATCTTTTTGCCGGGTATCTTTGGGCAATGGCAACCTGCGCAGTCTCTCGCTCTGTTTCGGGTACTAGCAGTTCCTTGACAAATACTTCGTCCCCGGCCAGTTCCACACAGGCGCAGCCCCGCTCCCCAATTCGATACAAGCCGCCTCCAGACATCTGGCACACACCCCGCTGATAGTCCAGCGCGCTGCGGCTGTAGGAAACGTGATCCGTTCCTGTCAGCATCCCCTCGCGCAAAAGGGCGTATTCCTCTGCTCCCACAGCCCTCAGCACAGCAGGCATACCCGCCGCGTTTGGGCTGTACTGCCGTTGCGTCAGGGCAAACGCCTCCACAAACCCGTTCCGGCAAAAAAACACATGCAGATCCGGTCTTGCAGGGACGGTGGTCACGCAGTCAAAGCCCTGCTCTTTCAACCAGTCATCCGCAAAGGCCAGCAGCTGCCCTGCCAGTCCTCTGCCCCGGCAGTCAGGGTGGGTTGCCACTGCGTAGAGATAGGCAGCAGCAATCCTTGTGCCGTTGGCAAAGACCAAAGGCATATCAAACCATGCAGTCATGGCCTGCACCTGACCGTCCTCCTCCAGTACCAGCATCCGCTCCGGAGCATAGTACCGGGTAAAGAAATGGTCGATATAGGCGTCATCATCTCCGAACGCCAGCTTCCACAGTTCCCGGAGACGTGGACCATCTTCGATATGTGAAGTCCTCAATTGCATTTTTGCGTTCCTCCTGTAAAAAGTGCCCCCGCCGAAGCGGAGGCACAAGGTTGCTTACAGATCGGGAAAAATGTCGCTCTTCTTGGGCATGACGAGGGCACAGATAATGTAGCCCCAGAAACCCAGACTGGCACACAGGGTCAAAAACACCCAGCCCACTCGCACCAACGTGGGATCAAGCTCAAAATACTCGGCCACACCGCCGCACACGCCGCACAGCTTCTTGGCTTCGCCTTCGGTTTTGTATAGTCTTTTCTGCATAAATAAACACCCCTTTTATAATATGTCTCTTCAGTTCTTTGTCTGCACCGGCTGCAACTGTCCGTCCGCGCCGAAGCAGACGCGCTGTATGTCATTCCCGGTGTTCTTTCGGATGTCGTCCAGACGGATTCCTTCCGTAATGGTTGCCACCAAAGTATAGGCCACACCGTGGCGCTTTGCCCGGCCAGTACGGCCAATACGGTGGATATAGTATTCGTTCTCATCAGGCACGTCGTAGTTGAACACCACGTCCACATCGTCGATATCAAGACCGCGGGCGGCCACATCGGTGGCCACCAGCACCCGCATCTGTCCCTCCCGGAACTTATTCAGCGTCTTTTCCCGCACCCGCTGCTGAATATCGCCGTGGATGGCCTCGCAGGTGATGCCCCGCATCCGCAAAAGTCCTGCCAGACGGTCGGTCATGTTCTTGGTGTTGCAGAAGGCAATGGCGTGGTCATAGCCGCCCAGTTCCAGCAGCCGCGCCACGGTGTCCGCCTTTTCGTTACGGTCCACGTCCAGACGGTACTGGGCGATATCGGGCTTGTTCTGCTCATCGGCACGCACGGTGATTTCCACCGGATCACGCTGGTACACCCAGGAGATGTCCATGACTTCCCGGGAGATGGTGGCGGAAAACATGCCCAGATTTTTTCTGCCCTTGATCTGGTCCAGAATACGGGTCACGTCCCGGACAAAGCCCATGTCCAGCATCCGGTCGGCCTCGTCCAGCACCACAGTAAGCACCTTGTCCACTCGGACGGTACGCCGCTTCATGTGGTCCATCAGGCGGCCGGGGGTGGCCACCACGATCTGGGGCCGCTTTTTCAGCTGAGTAATCTGCTTGTCAATGGGCTGTCCGCCGTAGAGGCACACGGTACGCACGCCCTCTTTAAAGGCACACAGATCCCGCAGTTCATCCTGGATCTGGATGGCCAGTTCCCGGGTGGGCGCCAGCACCAGAGCTTGTACCTCATCCACTGACGGGTCTACGTGCTCCACCATGGGGATGCCGAAGGCAAAGGTTTTGCCGGTTCCAGTGGGTGCCTTTGCAATCACATCCTTCCACTCCATAAAGAAGGGGATGGCTCCGGCCTGTACCGGAGTTGCCTGTACGTAGCCCTTTTTGTCGATGGCGCGCATGATCTCGGCCGACAGGCCAAGCTGGTCATAGCGCACGATGTCATTGACAACCTCGCCGTTGATTTCCATGTTCATCCCTCCTATGTGTCCGATCCAAGGCCTACCCAACTCAGACACACAGGTCCGAAACGCCTTTCTCTCCGGCGCGGCCTCAAATCCCATGAGCATACTGCCCATTTCGACTTATTGTACCACAGCTTGCACCCGTTTGCAATCATTGACACGTTGCAAGAAATTATGATGAATTCCCTCTATCATTTTCAACGCTGCTATGTTATAATGTGCAATTACGAGCATTGAATTAAAGGAGTTTGTTTCCATGATCACAGTTACCGACCTGAGTTTGAATTACAGCGGCACCCCTCTGTTTTCCCATGTGGACCTGCAGTTTGACCGCGGCAACTGCTACGGTATCATCGGTGCCAACGGTGCGGGCAAATCCACATTCCTGAAGATCCTGTCCGGTGAGCTTGAGTCCACCAGCGGTGAGGTACACATTCTGCCCAACACCCGCATGTCCGTTCTCAAGCAGAACCAGAACGCCTACGACGCCTATAACGTCATGGATACGGTCATTATGGGCAATCAGCGCCTGTACGACATCGGCAAGGAGAAGGAAGCCCTGTACGCCAAGGAAGAGATGACCGACGAAGACGGCATGCTGGCCTGCCAGCTGGAAGAGGAATTTGCCGAGCTGGGCGGCTGGGAGGCCGAGAGCGACGCCAGCCGCATTCTGCAGGGACTTGGCATCGGCACCGACCTGCATTACAACGACATGGCCACCCTGGACGCCCGTCTGAAGGTTAAGGTCCTGCTGGCCCAGGCCCTGTTTGGTAACCCTGACCTGCTGATGATGGACGAGCCCACCAACAACCTGGACATTGACGCGGTCAACTGGCTGGAGGACTTCCTGCTGGACTTTGAAGGCACCGTTATCGTGGTGTCCCATGACCGCCATTTCCTGAATACCGTGTGCACCCACATTGTGGACATCGACTACAACAAGATAAAGATGTACGTTGGCAACTACGACTTCTGGTACGAGTCCTCTCAGCTGGTACAGCAGCTCATCAAGAATCAGAACAAGCGCAACGAGGAAAAGATCAAGGAACTGCAGGACTTCATCTCCCGCTTCTCTGCCAACAAGTCCAAGTCCAAGCAGGCTACCGCCCGCCGCAAGCTGCTGGACAAGCTGACCGTGGAAGAAATGCCCGCCTCCTCCCGCCGCTATCCCTGGGTTGGATTCTCCCCCGACCGCGAGGTGGGCAAGGACATCCTGTTCGTCACTGATGTGTCCAAGACCATCGATGGCGTAAAGGTGTTGGATAAGGTAAGCTTTATCGTGGAGCACGGCGACAAGATCGCCTTTGTGGGCGACAACGAGAACGCCCACACCGCCCTGTTCAAGATCCTCTCCGGCGAGATGGAGCCCGACGAGGGCACCGTCAAGTGGGGTCAGACCGCTACCTTCTCCTACTTCCCCAAGGACAACACCGAGTACTTTGAGGGCTGCAACGACAATCTGGTGGAGTGGCTGCGCCAGTTCTCCCCCGACCCCCAGGAGCAGTTCCTGCGTGGCTTCCTGGGCCGTATGCTCTTCTCCGGTGACGAGGTGTACAAGCCCGTAAAGGTCCTCTCCGGCGGTGAAAAGGTGCGGTGCATGCTCTCCCGGATGATGATGTCCGGTGCCAATGTGCTCATGCTGGACCAGCCCACCAACCATCTGGATCTGGAGTCCATTGCCGCTTTGAACAAAGGTCTGGAAGCCGTCAAGTGCAACATTCTGGTGGCTTCCCACGACCACCAGCTGATACAGACCGTGTGTACCCGCGTGTTTGACTTCACCGCCGATGGTAAGCTCATCGACCGCAAGATGACCTACGACGAATATCTGGAAAGCCAGAAGCCCCAGTAAAACACATTGACTCCCCGCCCTACGGGCGGGGAGTCAATTTTCATTTATTCAGATACACCTCAAAGCCTCTGACCCACTTTTGGGCGATGTATTCGTGAAAATTCAGGGTAGGATGCACGCCGTCCAGTGTCCAGTGTCCGGCGGGGTGCTGCTCCTCCAGTTCATACAGATCAAACTGCAGGGACAGGAAAGGCAGCTCATACTTGGCGCACAGCATCTGTACTGCCTCGGAGCGCATGGCTACGCCCTCTTCAAACACCTCCATCTGCTCCTGTGTTGCAGTTCCCTCGTTGACAAAGGGTTCTGCGAGCATCACTTTCGTGTGAGGCAGTTTCTCTTTGATCTCGGTCAACAGTCTGTCATATACCTGCAGATAGGTGTCGATACCCACGCCCTGGTCATACTTCAGTCCGTGCCACACATCGTTGACACCCACCAGAATGCTCATATAGTCCGGCTTCACGTCGAAAATGTCCGCCTGTCTGCGCGCGTACAGATCCACCGACCGATTGCCGCTGATGCCGCGGTTGATAAATTCGAACTGACCGGGATATTTCTCCTCCAGCAGCTTGGCCGCCAGCATGGCGTAGCCGTTGCCCAGACTGCCGGGATCACTTTTGTCCCGGCCGCAGTCGGTAATGGAGTCGCCCTGAAATAGAATCGTTTTCATGCTCACGCCTCCCAGCCGCTCAGATAAGCCTTCTGCTCATCGGTCAGCTCGTCAATGGCAAGGCCCAGAGCGGCAAGCTTTGTCACACCGATCTGATAGTCGATCTCCTCAGGGATATCGTAAACTTTCGTTTCCAGCTCTTCCTTATGCTTTACCAGCCATTCGGCTGCCAGTGCCTGTACTGCAAAGGACATATCCATAATCTCTGCCGGGTGGCCGTTACCCGCCGCCAGATTAACAAGCCGCCCGTCGGCGATCACGTTCAGATTACGTCCGTCCGCCATGCGGTAGCCCATAATGTTCTCCCGACGCGGAGTTTTCTCCACCGCGTTCGCTTCCAGCCACGCCACGTCCACCTCACAGTCGAAGTGGCCGGCGTTGCACAGCAGAGCGTTGTTCTTCATCACGGCAAAATGCTCCGGAATGATCACGTCCTTACAGCCGGTAGCGGTGATGAACAGATCACCCAGCGCCGCCGCCTGTGCCATGGGCATGACCCGATAGCCGTTCATGGTGGCGTCCAGGGCCTTGAAGGGGTCCACTTCGGTGACGATTACGTCCGCACCCATTCCCTTGGCACGCAGGGCGATACCGCTGCCGCACCAGCCGTAGCCCGCCACCACCACGGTCTTGCCTGCCATAATCAAGTTGGTGGTGTGCAGGATGCCGTCCATGACGGACTGGCCGGTGCCGTATTTATTGTCGTAGTAATGCTTGGCCTTGGCGTCGTTCACCGCCATCATGGGGCAGGGCAGCAGCCCCTCGCGCTCCCGGGCCTTCAGGCGGTGGATGCCGGTGGTAGTCTCCTCACAGCCGCCGATGAGGCAGTCGGCATACTCTTTGCATTTGCCTCCCAACAGAGCAATCAGGTCACCGCCGTCGTCAATGACGATGTGGGGGTGGCACTTCAGAGTCTCCACCAGCAGTTCCTCGTACTGTTCCGGGGTCACGCCGTGGATGCCGAAGGTCTCCACGTCCAGACTGGCTACTGCCGCAGCCACATCATCCTGAGTGGACAGGGGGTTGCAACCGGTGAGGTAGACCTCCGCTCCACCCTTTTTCAGCACCAGACCAAGATTGGCCGTCTTGGCCTCCAGATGGACGGAGACAGCAACACGAAGTCCGGCAAAGGGTTGCTCTTTCTCAAAACGGGCTTCAATTCCGGACAGGGCGGGCATAAAATCCCGCACCCAGTTGATCTTCTGCAGACCGGAGGGCGCAAGGGACATATCTTTTACGATGCTCATATAGTCAAATTCCTTTCCGTTGCACAACTTTTGACCCATTTTACCACAGCCATCTCAATAAAAAAAGCCCCGTTTCTCTTGTGGAGCCAAAAATTCACAGTTCTGTCATGGACTTTTCTTCCAAAGACGGGTACAATACATTCAATACAATGACAAGCAAGGAGGTCTTGCCATGGGTACCCTGTCCCGCTGGCTGAGCCGGTTTTCCTATAAACACCCCAATTTCTCCATTCCCGGACTGATGAAGTATATTGTCATGGGAAATGTGGCGGTATATCTTCTTTCCCTGCTCAGCAACGGAACCTTTATCCAGCTGGTCACCTTTGTACCAGCGCGTATTTTCCAGGGCGAGCTCTGGCGGCTTGTGACCTTCGTGTTCGTGCCGATGGTCTTCTCCCCCCTGTATTTTCTGCTGTCTTTGATGCTCTACTACTATCTGGGCACACAGCTGGAAAATGTCTGGGGCAGTGCCCGGTTCACCCTATACTACACCACAGGTGTTGTGCTGAACATTCTGGCAGGCCTTCTGATGTGGCTGTCTCCCTCCCTGCGGGGGTACGAAGTGGTCAATATGCACTACGTGAACATGTCCCTGTTCTTCGCCTTTGCCACCCTGTATCCCGATGCCCAGTTCCTGCTGTTCTACATCATCCCCTTTAAGGCCAAGTGGCTTGCCTGGATCGACGGAGCGCTGTTTGCGTTCGATATCTTCTCTCACATCGGCGCGGGACAGTATCTGCTGGCTCTGGTCCCTGTGGTCGCCCTGCTGAACTACTTCCTGTTCTTCTGGGACGATTTGATGGAGGCGGGCAAAATCGCTGCAAAGCACCGCTCCACCGCCGCTCACCGCACCATTGACCTGAACACCGCCCGCAGGCAGATGGAAAAGCAGGGCTATCTCCACAAGTGTGCCGTGTGCGGCATCACCGACACGGACCACCCCACTATGGAGTTCCGCTACTGCTCCAAGTGCAACGGCTATTACTGCTACTGCGCGGAGCATATCAATTCTCATGTGCATGTGCAATAACAAAAGGACTGCGGCGATGCCGCAGTCCTTTTGTTATTAAAATTTCGCTCCGCCGAACTCGGCCAGCACAAGGCCCTTATTTCGCTCGGTGACCCACTGAATGGACCACTGGGAGGCGAACAGGATCAGCTGATTGCCCTTGTAGTCCTCCACCAGCTTGGCGTCGTTGGGCAGAAGCAGATCCTCCTCTTTCAGAGGCTCGGCGTTCTCGTCCTCACGCACCACCCAGCGCAGATACTCATAGGGCAGGCCCTCCTTGTACAGTTCCACGTTGTACTCGCTGCGCAGGCGGTACTCCAGCACGTCAAACTGCAGAGTGCCTACCACGCCCACGATGACTTCTTCCATGCCGGTGTAGGGGGTCTTGAAGATCTGGATGGCACCCTCCTGCGCGATCTGCTCCACGCCCTTGAGGAACTGCTTGCGCTTCATGGTGTCGATAGAGCGGATGCGCTGGAAATGTTCGGGAGCAAAGGTGGGAATGGGGTCAAAGGTAAATTTCTTGCTGGGGGCGCACAGGGTATCACCGATGGAGAAAATGCCCGGGTCGAATACACCGATGATGTCGCCGGCATAGGCCTCTTCGATGATCTCACGCTCGGCGGCCATGAGTTGCTGGGGACGGGACAGGCGCAGTTTCTTGCTCCCTTGCATATGATAGACCTCTTTTTCCGCGTCAAAGCGGCCGGACACTACGCGCATGAATGCGATGCGGTCCCGGTGGGCCTTGTTCATGTTGGCCTGAATTTTGAACACAAAGGCGGAAAAGTCCTCGTCAAAGCAGTCAATGACCGTGTCACCCGCCTTACGGGGCAGGGGCGCGGTGGTCATGCGCAGGAATTCCTCCAGAAATGGCTCCACACCGAAGTTGGTCAGGGCGGAACCGAAGAACACGGGAGACAGCTTTCCGTGGCGCACCCGCTCCATATCAAAGTCACAGGAGGCGCCGTCCAGCAGTTCGATCTCGTCCACCAGCTGGCTGTGCTTGGTCTGACCGATAAGCTCGGCCAGAGCGGGATCGTCCACCTCGATCTGGGTTGCGGTGGCCGCCTTGGCATTGGTGTTGGATGTGAAGTGGATGACCTTGCGGTTCTGGCGGTCATACACGCCCTTGAATTCCTTGCCGCAGCCGATGGGCCAGTTCATAGCGTAGGTGTCAATGCCCAGTTCCTTTTCCAGCTCCTCGCACAGTTCAAAGGGATCCCGGGTCTCACGGTCCATCTTGTTGACGAAGGTGAAGATGGGAATGTCCCGCATGGCACAGACCTTGAACAGCTTGCGGGTCTGGGCCTCCACGCCCTTGGCCGCGTCGATGACCATGACCGCGCTGTCCGCCGCCATCAGAGTGCGGTAGGTATCCTCGGAGAAGTCTTGATGGCCGGGGGTATCCAGAATGTTGATGCAGAAGCCCTCATACTGGAACTGCATGACAGAGGAGGTGACAGAAATTCCGCGTTGCTTTTCGATCTCCATCCAGTCGGAGGTAGCGGCGCGGGTATTCTTCTTTCCCTTGACCTGACCGGCCTGCGCGATGGCTCCGCCGTAGAGCAGGAACTTTTCCGTCAGGGTTGTCTTACCGGCGTCAGGGTGGGAAATAATGGCGAATGTGCGTCGGCGCTTGATTTCAGCTTCGTATTGTGACATGGGGCTCACTCCCAAATATAATTTTAACATTAGCATGATATTTTACCACAACACCACACCTGTCCGCAAGGGCGAGGGCACTTTCTGTGAAATTTTTGTGAAAACGATTGTAATTCTCCCGCACATCGTGTAAACTGAATACAAAGAAAATCGAGGGAGGCTGTATAACATGAAAGTTGCCCGTTTTGTGCTGAAGATCGTGGCCATGTCTCTGATTGCCGCGGCCGCCGTCTGCGCTGTGATTGCTTACTGGGACAAGCTGATGGAGCTTGGTCAGACCGCTTGCGGCAAGCTGAAAGAAAAGAAGGAATGTATCTGCAAGTCTGAATACGATGACTATGTGGAGTAATTAAAAATACCGCTGGCTGTGTGCCAGCGGTATTTTTTATCCCTTTGCGTACCAGCGCAAACAGTTTGTATTCCCTTTGGTCCGCAGCAGTGCCACCGTGTATGCGCCGTCTGCCGCCATCAGAAGCATGGTGGAAACCGTGACCGCCGTTGGGATCTTCCCTACCCAAAGTGCCACCGCCGGATGAATGCGGTGCACCAGAAGAACTGCCAGCAGCCCCCAAAACAGCGCAAACAGCGGACAAACCCGTCCGTGCAGGTTGAACCTCAGCCCGGAATAGTCCCAAAAAGCCACTCCCATCAGCTTTTCGTAAACTACTGCCATGAGATATTCCGCGCAGGTAGCCGCCAGACCGCCAAAGACAATGAGCAGGGGTCCGGATTGTCTCACTCCTTCCGGCAGAAACAGGATGGCCAGCGCACCCACCCCATATACCGGACACAGGGGCAGCAACACAAAACACTTCCGGTCCCGCTTTTCCGCCCGAATGAGTCGGGCGAAAGCCACTTCCAGTAAAAAGCCCAAAAAGCTGTAAATCACAAAATACCAAAACAATTCCATACCAAACCTCCGGACTATAGTTTGGCACAGGTATGGTATTTTATTCCCGGACACAAAAACGGCGCAGACGACCTTCGTCTGCGCCGCTTTACGGTTGGGCTTATTTATTCTTGATGTACTCGTCGATGGACTTGGCAGCGCTCTTGCCGGCGCCCATGGCCAGAATGACGGTGGCAGCACCGGTAGCGGCGTCACCGCCGGCAAAGATGCCGGGCACGGAGGTGGTACCATCCTCGTTGGCGGCAACACAGCCCTTGCGGGTCTTCTCCAGACCGGGAGTGCCGTTGTAGCTCATCTGGTTGGCCTGAGTGCCCAGAGCCATGATGACAGCGTCCACTTCGATATCGAACTCGCTGCCTTCCACCGCCACGGGGCTGCGGCGGCCGGAAGCGTCGGGCTCACCCAGCTCCATCTTAATGCAGGTGATGGCATTGACATGGTTGGTCTCGTCGCCCTTGATACACACGGGGTTGGTGAGCAGATCGAAGATGATGCCCTCTTCCTTGGCGTGGTGGACCTCTTCCTTGCGGGCAGGCAGCTCAGCCTCGGAACGGCGGTAGATGATATGGACCTCAGCACCCAGACGCTTGGCGCAGCGGGCAGCGTCCATGGCCACGTTGCCGCCGCCCACCACGGCAACCTTCTTGTTGCGCAGGATGGGAGTGGCAGCGCCGTCCTTATAAGCCTTCATCAGGTTGATACGGGTCAGGTACTCGTTGGCGGAGTAGACGCCGATCAGAGCCTCGCCGGGGATCTTCATGAACATGGGCAGGCCGGCACCGGAGCCGATAAACACGGACTCGTAGCCCATATCAAACAGGTCGGTGATAGTCAGGATCTTGCCGATGACCATGTTCAGCTGGATGTCCACGCCCATCTTCTCCAGATTGGCTACTTCGCGGGCCACAATGGCCTTGGGCAGACGGAACTCGGGGATGCCGTAGCTGAGCACGCCGCCGGCCACGTGGAATGCCTCGAACACAGAGACGTCGTAGCCCATACGGGCCAGTTCACCGGCACAGGTCAGGCCGGCAGGGCCGGAACCCACCACAGCCACCTTGTGGCCGTTCTTGGGGGCGGTGGTCACGTTGGCAATGCCATGCTCGGCAGCCCAGTCGGCCACAAAGCGCTCCACGCGTCCGATGGACACGGGCTCACCCTTGATGCCGCGGACACACTTGCCCTCGCACTGGTTCTCCTGGGGGCAGACGCGGCCGGAGATGGCGGGCAGGGCGTTGGCGTTGGACAGGATCTCGTAAGCGCCGGCGATATCCTCCTCAGCCACCTTGGCCAGGAACTGGGGAATGGGGATACCCACGGGGCAGCCGCCCACACAGGCGGGGTTCTTGCACTGCAGGCAGCGCTTGGCCTCGTTCACGGCCTGCTCAAAGGTGTAACCCAGAGCGACCTCCTTGAAGTTGGCGTTGCGTACATTAGGCTCCTGCTCAGGCATGGGAGTCTTGTTCATCTGCATATTAACATTAGCCATTCATGGCACCTCCTCCCAGGCGGCAGGCATGCTTTTCCTTCGCCTTAGCTTCGAACTCGCGGTAAGTAGCGTTGCGGGCGATGACCTCGTCAAAGTCCACCTTGTGGCCGTCAAAGTCAGGGCCGTCCACGCAGGCAAACTTGACCTCGCCGTCCACGGTCAGTCGGCAACCGCCGCACATACCGGTACCATCGATCATGATGGGGTTCATGGAGACGGTGGTGGGAATGTTGTACTTGGCGGTCAGCTTGCAGGCAAACTTCATCATCATCAGGGGGCCGATGGCGAACACGTGGTCAAACTTCACGCCGGAGGCGATCAGCTCTTCCAGCTTGCCGGTGACGAAGCCGTTGTAGCCGTAGCTTCCGTCGTCGGTGCAGATGTGCAGGTCGGTGCAGGCGTTCTTCATCTCGTCCTCAAGGATGACAATATCCTTGGTCTTGAAGCCACCGATCAGGTCCACGGTGTTGCCGGCCTCGGTCAGAGCCTTGGCCACGGGCAGCGCGATGGCGCAGCCCAGACCACCGCCCAGAACGGCAACGCGGCCCAGATTCTCCACCTCAGTGGGCTGGCCCAGAGGGCCCACAAAGTCGTGCAGCCGGTCACCCTGCTGCAGCTGATCCAGAGCCAGAGTGGTACCGCCGATCTTCTGATAGACCACGGTAACCAGACCCTTCTCCACATCCGCGTTGGAGATGGTCAGGGGAATACGCTCGCCCTCTTCATCCACGCGCAGGATGATGAACTGGCCGGCCTTGGCCTTGGCAGCCACCAGAGGGGCCGACACCGAGATCAGGCTGATCTCAGGCGTCAGAGTCTTTTTTACGACGATTTCGTAAGACTGATGCATTTGATCTCTTTCCTCCCAAACAAGCGCATAAAGCGCCAAAATTCTACCTATAATATTATGCCACCAACCAACTGGAATAGCAACTATATTTTGCGAAAACACCCATAAAAAAACCGTTTTATCCGGCCCGTCGTTTATGCGTTTTTCCTCTTTACCCTCCATCCTTTACAGTTTTACTTTTTTTTGATAGGATAGATGCAGTTGAAACGAGGTGTGGATATGACGATCTCTCAGCTTCAGTCTCTGCTTGCCGGGCGCACACCCGCTCCCTTGGACGCCCCCGGCCGATATGCCGTTCTTGTGCCACTGGTGGAACAAGAGGGTGAATTGCACCTGCTGTACGAGGTACGGGCCACCACCCTGCAACACCAACCGGGGGAGGTCTGCTTTCCCGGCGGCCATATGGAGCCGGGGGAATCGGCGGAAGAATGCGCCCTGCGGGAGACGCAGGAGGAACTGTCCATCCCCGAAAGTGCCGTTAATATTCTGGGGCCGCTGGACTTCATCTGCCACCGCAGCGGTTTTGCTCTCTACCCCATTTTGGCCCGGGTAGACACGCAGGCGGTGAAAAACCTTATCCTCAACCCCGACGAAGTGGGCGAAACTTTTCTTGTCCCCCTGTCTGCCCTGTATGATATGCCCCGGGAGGAGTACCGCTACGACCTGATTCCCGCGCCCGGTTCGGATTTCCCCTATGAGCGCTTGGGTATCCCCAGAGATTACCGCTGGAAAAACGGTGTGGAGTCCTTTCCGGTCTACTGCTGGCAGGGCAAGGTCATCTGGGGACTGACTGCACGCATCACCCGCCATTTACTCTCTTTGATGGACGAAAAAAGGATGTGACCCTATGCCCAAGCCGGAACAGCTTGGCCCCTATACGCTGGAACAGCCAGAGGGAGTGTTCCCTCTGGGAGGCGATACGCTGGCGCTGGGCGCCTTTGCCACAGTGCGTGCCCACTGGCAGGTTTGTGATTTGGGTACTGGTTCAGGCGCACTGCTGCTGCTTCTAGCCGGGCGGGAACCAACCCTGTCGCTGACCGGGATAGAGTTGAACCCCGCCGCCGCCCGAGCCGCCCAAACCAACCTGACCGCAAACAAACTCAACGGGCAGGTGTTGTGCTGCGACCTGCGCTCTGCCCCCCTGCCCGCGGGGCAATTTGATCTTGCAATCTCCAACCCACCCTACTTTTCCGTGGGCAGCGGTAAATCCGGAGGCAGCACCCGGTGCGAGGAGATGTGCACACTGGACGAGCTGTGTGCCGCTGCAGCACGGCTTGTCAAAAACGGTGGACGCTTTGCCCTGTGCCATCGGCCGGAACGGCTGACGGACGTACTGTGTACCCTGCGCGAGCACGGTCTGGAGCCCAAGCGACTCAAGCTGCTCTCCCACTCCCCCTCTCATACCCCCTTCACCGTACTAATAGAGTCTGTGCGGCAGGGAAAACCGGGATTGGACCTTCTCCCAACGGAGTATATGACAGACTTTTGATGATTTTTCCCTTTACAAGCGCGCGTTTTTAGAGTAAACTATACCTACTAAAAGGAGGTGCCTGTATGGAAATGGATTTCACCCGCAAATTCCGCCTGTCTGACGAGCGTGATTTGGAGATTAAGGCTATTCTCACCACGGTCTATCAGGCCCTTCAGGAAAAGGGCTACAACCCTATCAACCAAATCGTGGGCTACATCCTGTCCGAGGACCCCACCTACATCACCAACCACAACAACGCCCGCGCCCTCATCCGAAAGGTGGACCGGGACGAGCTGCTGCAGACTCTGGTCAAGGACTATCTGCTCCACTGACAAAAATTTGGCGCTGTGCTTTGAGAAAAGCACAGCGCTTTTTTGCGCATACTGTCCACGAGGTGACAGTATGTCTGACAATAAAAAGCCCCTGTCCGGGCCGGACAGCGTGCCCTTTTTGGAGGGGCAACCCATTCAGGGCTTGGTGCCCGATGCCTTTGACATGGTCAACCGCTACGGCACTTACGAAATACAGCCTACCAGCAATTCAGAAAACTTCTTCCCCATCATCGCCGCAGGTCATTATGACAAGCACCGCCTCCACCTGCTCCGCCACCAGACAGACATCGGCAACGACAGGGAGGCAACCCACGATCTGGCGCAGGACAGTCCGGACAAGAACTAAAAAAACCGGGTCACACAACTGTGTGACCCGGTTTGTATATTAGCCGTTGGGGCTGATGGTGTAGTTGGGAGCTTCCTTGGTAATATAGATGTCGTGGGGATGGGACTCACGCAGACCGGCAGCGGTGATCTGGATGAACTGGGCATTCTCACGCAGCTCGTCGATGGTATGGCAGCCGGTGTAGCCCATGCCGGAGCGCAGGCCGCCCATGAGCTGATAGATGGTCTCTCCCACCGCTCCCTTGTAGGGGACGCGGCCTTCCACGCCTTCAGGAACCAGCTTCTTGTTGTTCTGCTGGAAGTAGCGGTCTTTGGAACCCTTGGACATGGCAGCCAGAGAGCCCATGCCGCGGTAGACCTTGAACTGACGGCCCTGATAGATCTCGGTCTCGCCGGGAGACTCCTCACAGCCGGCCAGCAGAGAGCCCAGCATGACCACGTTAGCGCCGGCGGCAATGGCCTTGGCGATATCGCCGGAGTACTTCACGCCACCGTCAGCAATGATGGGAACACCGTACTCGGCGGCCACCTGAGCGGCATCATACACAGCGGTGATCTGGGGCACGCCGATGCCGGCCACCACGCGGGTGGTGCAGATGGAGCCGGGGCCGATACCGATCTTGACGCAGTCGGCACCCGCCTCGATAAGGGCGCGGGTAGCCTCGGCAGTGGCAACGTTGCCGGCGATCAGCTGCACGTCAGGGTACAGGGCCTTGACACGCTTGACGGTCTCGATAATGTTCTGGCTGTGACCGTGGGCGGAGTCCAGAGCCAGCACGTCCGCACCGGCCTCCACCAGAGCGGCCACGCGGTCCAGCACGTCGGCAGTGGCACCGATGGCGGCACCCACCAGCAGACGGCCCTTCTCGTCACGGGCAGAGTTGGGATACACCTCGGCCTTTTCGATGTCCTTGATGGTGATCAGGCCCTTCAGGTGGAAGTCCTTGTCCACGATAGGCAGCTTCTCAATCTTGTGGCGGCGCAGGATCTCCTTGGCCTCGGCCAGAGTGGTGCCCTCGGGAGCGGTGACCAGATTATCCTTGGTCATCACGTTGTCGATGAGCTGGGTCATATCGGTCTCGAACTTCATATCACGGTTGGTGATGATACCGATCAGCTTGCCGTTGTCGCAGATGGGCACACCGGAGATCTTGTACTTGGCGCACAGCTCGTCCGCCTCGGCCAGAGTGTGGCCGGGAGCCAGCCAGAAGGGGTTGGTGATAACGCCGTTCTCGCTGCGCTTGACCATGTCCACCTGTTCCGCCTGCTGGCTGATGGACATGTTCTTGTGGATGATACCGATACCACCCTCACGCGCGATAGCGATGGCCATGCGGTACTCGGTCACGGTATCCATGGCGGCACTGATCAGGGGAATATTCAGGCGGATCTTTTTGGTCAGCTGGGTGTGCAGGTCAATGTCGGCGGGCAGCACGTCGCTGGCAGCGGGAATGAGCAGCACGTCGTCAAAGGTCAGACCCTGCTTGACAAACTTCTGAGAAGCATCCATGTTGTCACAACTCCTTTTCTCTGTTCCAGCCCCGAAAAACGGAGCGATTGTATAAAGTGGCATTTTAATCATTTTACCGCCCGTTTGGCGTAATGTCAAGGAATGTCTTGCCCAAGAAATATTTGCACATCAAACCGACTTTTGCCAGTTTCGTCTATACCATGGACAAAGCAACCGTTTCCCTCCTGGACGCAGAGCAGATCAACGACCTCACCGGGTCGGCATTCGGCATGGTAGCCCAGCTGCATCCCGGCCACAAACAGGTTCTCCGGCAGCAGATCAGCCCGGATAGCATCGCAAGCGAAGTCGGCATAACGAGTATTGTTGACGTGGGCGTTGATGTCCGTATCACTGTAATGCATCACCCGCCGCTCGGCAAGAGCCATCTCCTCCGGCATACGCAACTTGGACAGCTGGATATCCTTGTTGCGCTCACCGCCGGAAGTTCCCTCCAGTTCCGGAATCTGAGAAAGGCGGAGCATTTTGCGGTCCTCAAGCCGTACCAGAACCCATAGCGAGACTGCCTGCCCAATACACTCCCCGTCCACGTACAGATCGAAATCGCGGTACATGGACGCGCCCTTTCCGCCCCGGTGCCAGGTATGTACGGTCAACTCATCCCCCCAGCGCAGCGGGCGGTCCAGCCGGTACCACATCCGGGCCAGCATCCAGAAGGCCCCGTGCTGCTCCAGAAGCACCTCCCGGCCAAAGCCGCGGTCCTCGGCGGCCAGGGTCGCAGCCTCCTGCAGATAGCCCAGCAGCGCGGACGGTCGGCAGCGGCTGCGGCCGTCCACGTCACGGGTATCGATTTTTGTTTTATACTCGTACCAAACACTCATGGCTCACTTTTTCCCCGGATCTGAATGGTATTTTTGCAGCAGATATCATCAATATCATCTGCCGTGGCGGCAGGAATTCGCATCTGCGCCCCGCACTGGGCACACATCAGGTCCACGGAGCTGTAATTGACCTGAAAGGACCAGTCCTTGCTGCCGCAGGCACAGGAGATGCCGCCCCGCTGGGCGATGTCCTTCAGTTCGGACAGTACCTCGTGCATAACGATCTCGTCCAGAAACACCTGCTCCTCTCCCGCGTCCCGCTCCAGCTTGTCCACCGCCTGCTCCAGGCGGGCTGTGGCGGCATACACCGCCCCCTCTTCCCCGATATAACAGCAGTCAAGACCGGACGCGGAGCAGGAGAAGGCCAGCGCCTTTTCCCGCACGAAGGCGGTGGAAGAGCAGGAGACCTGATGCTCCCTACCGCAGAACAGGCAGGGCACCGCCAGTTTTACCTTGTCGGCCAGAAATTCCACTTCCAGTGCGGACTTTCCGCAGGGACATGGGATCTTAGCCGGGGCAGCGGCGAGGACAAACAGATCCTTTTCCACAATGACAGACTGTCGGCATTCCGGACAGATATAGGCAATGGTTCGTTTTGGCTCCTGAACAGACATAATGCAGGCCTTCTTTCCCGAAAGACTTTCCTTTATTATATCAGTTTTCCTTATTTTTTCAACCCAAAAGCCGCCCGGCATCTGTGCCGGGCGGCTGCACTCAGGGTTCGGTGATCGGCTTGGCCTTCTGCTTGGTGTGTTTGGCTGCGCCTTGAAGTTCAGGCACGGGTTCCACATCATTTTTTGGTCTGACATGGGTTCTGTCAATGCGCTTCATACCCTTTTTTGCCATGTCAGCCGTCTCCCCGGGTCAGGTTTTCCGCATAGTCCTTCAGGCTTTCAAAGGAGTTGACTCCGCCGGGGCGGCTGTTGATCTGCTCCCGCACATAATCGGGCAGAGAGCGGAAATAGGCCGCTGCCTCAGGCTGGGCGGCGAGCAGTGCGTTCAGGTCCGGATACTTCATACGATTACCTCATTTCCTACCGTTTAGGTTTAGATTTAAAAATCAGTGCCACCAAAAATCCAAAGAAAACCGCGGCTGCAATACCACCCGCAGCGGCGGTGATACCGCCGGTCAGTGCTCCGATCAGTCCTTTTTCGGCCACTGCCTTCTTTGTCCCCTTGGCCAGCAGACTGCCGAAGCCTGTCAGGGGCACCGTTGCTCCCGCCCCGGCCCAGTCGATGATGGGCTGGTACAGGCCCAGCCCGCCCAGAATCACTCCGGCCACCACATAGGTGACCAGAATACGGGCCGGTGTCATGGAGGTGCGGTCGATCAGAAGCTGACCGATAATGCACAGCACGCCCCCGCACAAAAACGCCTTCACATATTCCATCGTTTCCTCCTATTTCCGAGTTGAGATGGCCACTGCGTGACAGATGCCCGGAATGGACTCCCCCTGCATGGCAGAGGTGGGAGAGTGGAGGGCCCCCGTGGGGCAGAACAGAATATTATCCCACTTGCCCGCCTTCATTCCACCCAACAGATACCCCGTGAGCACCGAAGCCGAACAGCCGCACCCGGAACCGCCGCAGTGCACGTCCTGCTCCTTTTCGTCAAAAATCAGAATTCCGCAATCGGTGTGATTGGCATACAGGTCATAGCCCTCCCGCCCCATCAGCTCCAACAGCAGTTCCCGGCCCAGCACACCCAGATCGCCGGTCACGATCAGGTCATAGTAGCCGGGCGCACGCCCGGTGTCCTGAAAATGCGCTTTCAACGTCTCCACCGCCGCAGGGGTCATGGCCGCCCCCATATTGTTGGCATCTTTGATGCCCTTGTCCACGACCCTGCCGATGGTGCAGTGGGTGATATAGGGCCCGGGGCCCTCTTTTGCAAGCACCACCGCTCCCGCACCCGTCACCGTCCACTGGGCGGTGGGTGTGCGCTGACTGCCGTATTCCAACGGATTGCGGTACTGCCGCTCCGCCGTGCAGAAATGAGATGAGGCCACCGCCGCCGTCCAGTGGCCAAAGCCGCCGTCCAGTGTCATCGCGGCCAGACTCAGCCCCTCACCCATGGTGGAGCAGGCCCCGTACAGTCCAAAAAAGGAAACATCCTGTCCCCGGGCGGCATAGCCGGAACCAATGCACTGGTTGAGCAGGTCTCCCGCAAAGAGAAAATCCAGCTCAGCCACGGCCAGCCCCGCCTTGTCCAGTGCCCCGGTCAGCGCCTGCTTCTGCATCTCGGACTCCGACTTCTCCCAGCTGGGCTGACCAAAGGTATCGTCCTTGTCAATATAATCAAAGGTCTCTTTCAGTGGGCCCTCGCCCTCTTTTTTCCCCACCACATTGGCGTGTCCCACAATGGAGGGCGGGTCGCTCAGGGCGACAGTCTGCTCCCCCAGTTTTTTTGTGCTCATCCGGCATACCCCGCTTTCTTGACCTACTGTTTCCCGGTTGCACTCCAAATATGCAGTTCCTGCCGAAAAATCCCCCTTCACACCTTGCGAAACCACATTTCTTGTGGTAGTATAATATGAAAAATTATGTTGGATGGGAGAAAAAACTATGCGTCATCTGATCGATTTCGGTGACCTGCCCCGGGAGGAGTGGGACGAGCTGTACCGACGCGCCAGCCAGATCATGGACAATCCTGCCCGTTTTCTGGATGCCTGCCGGGGCAAGGTTGCCTGTAATCTGTTTTACGAACCCTCCACCCGCACCAACTTCTCCTTCCAGACAGCCATGATGCGGCTGGGCGGCACGGTGTTCGGCTTTGCCGACCCCAACTCCTCCTCCGTGGCCAAGGGTGAGACACTGAAGGACACCATAAAGATGGTATCCGGCTACGCGGATGTGGTGGTCATGCGCACTCCGTGGGAAGGTTCGGCGAAAGCCGCCTCTCTTTATTCTCACGTGCCTGTCATCAACGCCGGTGACGGCGGACACATGCATCCTACCCAGACCATGGCCGACCTGACTACCATCACCCGTCTGCACGGCGGGGTGGACGGCCTGTCCATCGGCCTGTGCGGCGACCTGAAAAACGGCCGTACTGTCCACTCTCTCATCAAGGCCATGGAAAAATTCAAAGATGTAAAATTTTTCCTCATCTCTCCCCGAGAACTGGCCGTGCCGGAATATATGCGTTCCTTCATGCGAGAACATAACATCTGGTTTACCGAGGTCACCGGTCTGGAGGCAGTCATCCCCCAACTGGACGTGCTGTACATGACCCGCATCCAGCGTGAGCGCTTTGTGGATCCGCTGGAGTATGAGCGCAACAAGGGCATCTACATCCTCACCCGGCGCAAGTTGGAGCGAGCCAAACCCGATATGCTGGTCATGCATCCCCTGCCCCGTGTGGATGAGATCACCGTGGACGTGGATGACGACCCCCGTGCCGCCTACTTCCAGCAGGCCCGCTACGGCATGTTTGCCCGCATGGCCCTGCTGGCTGATCTGGCCAACCAGCCCCGACTGGAACAGACCGACGTGGTGGAGATCGGCACAAAGCCCGTGTGCTCCAACCCCCGCTGTATCACCCAGACCGAGCACTATCTGCCCCCGCTGGTCAAGAAAAACGGTGGTGTGGACTGCTGTGCCTTCTGCGATGCGCAACTGAAATAACAACAAAAACGGCTGTGTCAACCGACACAGCCGTTTTTTCTGTCTTATCGCTTGGCAGGGAGGATCTCCAGCCAGTACCCGTCCGGGTCACTGATGAAGTAGAGGCCCATCTTCTCGTTCTCAAAGCAGATACAGCCCATCTGCTTGTGATGCTCGTGAGCGGCATCAAAGTCATCCACCACAAAGGCCAGATGGAACTCGTTGTCACCCAGATTGTAGGGGCGATCCCAGTCCCGCAGCCAGGTCAGCTCCAGCTGGTGGCTGCTGTTGCCTCCGTCCCCCAGAAAGGCAAGGATAAAACTGCCGTCAGCTGCCTGCTTGCGGCGCACCTCGGTCAGCCCGAGGGCCTCTTTGTAGAAGGCCAGCGACTTGTCCAGATCCCGGACATTAAAGTTATTGTGGGCAAAGGTAAAGTTCATGGAATATACCTCCTTGTATTCTTTTGTTTACAGTATAACGGACAATGCCGCACAAAGCAAGAAAAACCCGCACCGCCGTCTTTTCCACAAAAATATATACTTGACAAAGGTCGGTGCGTGTGCTATTATTTCATGGCTGACACGGAACAGGGTATCCCATGCGGGTGTAGTTCAATGGTAGAATCCCAGCCTTCCAAGCTGGTCGCGTGGGTTCGATTCCCATCACCCGCTCCATATGCGCCTGTAGCTCAGGTGGATAGAGCAACTGCCTTCTAAGCAGTGGGTCAGGGGTTCGAGTCCCTTCAGGCGTGCCACCCTTGTTCCTTTTCGGCAGGTTTATATGGTGGGTGTAGCTCAGTTGGTTAGAGCACCGGATTGTGGTTCCGGGTGTCGAGGGTTCGAGTCCCTTTACCCACCCCATTAAGACCTCAGGGCGAAAGGGTCGGAGCGTCGGCTCCGACCCTTCGCTTATAAAACCCTCCCGATACAGGGGTGTAGCCAAGTGGTAAGGCAAGGGACTTTGACTCCCTCACTCGCTGGTTCGAGTCCAGCCATCCCTGCCATACACCTTCTGCCCCTGTGACGACCTGACCCAGTAGCTCAGTCGGCAGAGCACCTGCCTTTTAAGCAGGGTGTCCGGGGTTCGAATCCCCGCTGGGTCACCAAAAGGAAAGCACCGCCAAAAGGCGGTGCTTTCCTTTTGGTGACCCAGGGATGAGAACCCTTGGAGTCGATTTATTGCCCCTTATCGGCTATGCCGATTAGGGGCAGTTAATACAGCGAGCAAAGCGAGTTGCGATCCCCGCCTGGTCACTTATATATTCCATTTAGACGGGGACGGGACTGCTGATTAAGATGACGGCGCGGAATTCAAACGTCAAAGCCTAAAAAATTCAAAAGTTGGTGGAGATGACTCCAAAAACTGACGGATTCGCCTCCGTAGCGCAACGGCGGGGAAACCCCATTTATAAACAAAGCGACCTTTGTTATAACAAGTCTTCGGGCTTTTATAACGAAGGTCTGCTTTTTTATGATCTCTGTCCACCCTTTTATAACAACTGCAGAAAAACCTTTTGCGGCGCGGCTCCGGATAGGGATAGCGATGAAAATACGCTGGTAAAACAGAAGCGGATGTGATATTCTTGAAGTAAGCAAGCGACAAGGAGGCCACCGATATGACAGACGCCCAACAGAGAGCCGCGGCAAAGCAGTTCGCAGCCGATTGGAAAGGCAAAGGATATGAGAAAGGACACAGCCAACCCTTCTGGCTGTCTTTGTTGCGCGATGTCTACGGCGTGGCCCACCCCGAGCAGTTCATTACCTTTGAGGACCAGGTGCGACTGGACCACACCAGCTTCATCGACGGCTCCATCCCCAGCACCCACGTTCTGATTGAGCAGAAGGGTCTGGGTAAGGATTTGAACAAGCCCATCAAGCAGTCGGACGGCTCCTTGCTGACGCCGTTTCAGCAGGCCAAGAGGTACGCAGCGGAGCTACCCTACTCTTTGCGTCCCCGTTGGATTGTGACCTGCAACTTCGCAGAGTTCCAAGTCTATGATATGGAAAGGCCCTCGGGTGAGCCCGAGGTCATTCTGTTGGAGAACTTGGAGAAGGAGTACTACCGCCTGCAATTCCTTGTTGATACGGGAGACCACCTCATCAAGAAGGAGATGGAAATCTCTCTCCAAGCCGGTGAGCTGGTCGGCGTCCTCTACGACGCCCTCTTGAAGCAGTACAACGACCCCACAGACCCCGAAACCTTAAAGAGCCTGAATGCCCTCTGTGTTCGGTTGGTCTTCTGCCTTTACGCTGAGGACGCCGGCATCTTCGGCGGCCACGGCAAGTTCCACAACTATCTTGAAGGCTTCGCTGTCAAGGACGTTCGCAAAGCCCTGATAGACCTGTTCAAGGTACTGGACACCAAACCTGAGGACAGAGACCCCTATATGGACGATGACCTTGCCGCTTTCCCCTACGTCAACGGCGGTCTGTTCGCTGACGAGAATATCATCATCCCCAAACTGGACGCCAACATTGTCGACCTGATACTCCACAAGGCAAGCGAGGACTTCGACTGGGCTTCCATCAGTCCCACCATCTTCGGCGCAGTATTCGAGAGCACCCTGAACCCCGAGACCCGCCGTTCCGGTGGTATGCACTACACCAGCATTGAGAACATCCACAAGGTCATTGACCCTCTGTTCCTTGACGACCTGAAAGCGGAGCTCGCAGCCATCAAGGAAATCACCGTGGACCGCACCCGCGACACTAAACTGAGAGCCTTCCAGACCAAATTGGCCGGACTGACCTTCCTTGACCCTGCCTGCGGCTCCGGCAACTTCCTGACCGAAACCTACCTGTCCCTGCGCCGTTTGGAGAATGAGGTTATTTCTCTGCTCCACAAGGGACAGATTATGATGGATGTGGGCGACCCCATCCAAGTGGGCATCGGCCAGTTCTACGGCATTGAAATCAACGACTTCGCCGTCACTGTCGCCAAGACGGCGCTTTGGATTGCAGAGAGCCAGATGCTCAAGGAGACTGAGGACGTGGTGCATATGTCCCTGGACTTCCTGCCCCTAAAATCCTACGCCAACATTATTGAGGGCAACGCTCTCCAGACCGATTGGGAGACAGTCATCCCTAAACAGAATCTGAACTATATTATGGGCAACCCACCCTTTGTGGGATACTCCTTGCAGACAGCTGACCAGAAGAAGGATATCCTCTCTGTCTACATGGATGAAAAGGGCAAGTCCTACAAGACGGCGGGCAAAATCGACTATGTGTCCGGATGGTACTTCAAGGCCGCCCAGCTTATGGTCGGCACCGGAATCCGCACCGCCTTCGTCTCCACCAACTCCATCACCCAGGGCGAGCAGGTAGCAGCGGTATGGAAACCCCTCTACGACCGTTTCGGAATCCATATCGACTTCGCACACCGCACCTTCCGGTGGGACAGTGAGGCCAGCATCAAGGCACACGTCCATTGTGTTATCGTGGGCTTCAGCGCGGCTCCCTCTGCCAAACCCAAGCACCTCTACACCTCCGAGCGATTCCAAATCGTTGAGAATATCAACGCTTACCTGATCGACGCGCCGGACATTTTCATCGAGAGCCGGACCAATCCGATTCATCAAGTCCCCCAGATGGTCTACGGCAACAAGCCCACTGATGGAGGCTTCCTGTTCCTTGACCCAGAGGAGTACCGAGCGGCGATTGCAAAAGAGCCGGGCTTGACCAAGTACATACGCCGAATGTACGGCGCGACTGAGTACATTAACAACAAGGAGCGCTACTGTCTGTGGCTGGTGGGAATTTCCCCCTCTGAACTTAGGAAGTCTCCCTTCCTGATGGAGCGGGTAGAGGGTGTGCGACAGTTCCGCCTTGACAGCACCAAGGCAGCCACACAGAAGAGTGCGGAGACCCCCACCTTGTTCCAAGAGATACGGCAGCCTGACGCAGAGTATATCATCATTCCCAGACATTCCTCTGAAACAAGAAGATATATTCCGTTTGGTTTTGTTTCCCCCGACATCATTGTGAATGATGCAGTCCAGATTATCCCCGACGCATCTCTGTACCATTTCGGTGTGCTGACCTCCAACGTGCATATGGCGTGGGTGCGTGCGACCTGCGGACGCATCAAGAGCGACTACCGCTACTCCAAGGATGTGGTCTACAACAACTTCCCGTGGCCGATGCCGACGCCGGAGCAGAAGATCCGGATCGAAGCAACGGCACAGGCTATCCTGGACGCCCGCGCTCTATACCCCGACTCCAGCCTTGCTGACCTGTACGACGAGGTGGCAATGCCCCCCGAACTGCGGAAGGCTCACCAGCAGAACGACCGCGCTGTCATGCAGGCCTACGGCTTCGACATCAAGACCACCACCGAGACCAGTTGCGTTGCGGAACTGATGCGGATGTGGCAGGCTATTGTGATAGGAGAGTGAGCGCCGTGAAAATCATGTTTGACACCAACGCCTTCGACCATCTACTCGACAAAGGCGGGAATTATCGGGAGTTCTTTACCCGCACCTCTCAGCGATTCCAGTACTACGTGACAGCCACCCAGATAGAGGAAATTGCCCAAATTGGCGACAAGAAGCAAGAGGGACGAATTCAGAAAACCCTGTGTTTGGTGGCGATGAAACCGGAGATTGTTAATACAGACATCGTTCTTGGCAGTGGGCGCTTGGGGTTCATCCAGTTCGCAGACGAGAGCGACACCACCTATGAGGATTTGTTGACAGATGCAAAGACCAACGTCAACGATGCAATGATTGGAGCCGCTGCCAAACGCGAGGGATGTACCGTAGTAACTGATGACGGACCCTTCAGCAAGAAGTTGAAGGCGCAGTCTATCCCGACTATGACGCTTGATGAGTTTTATGCGCTAGCGACCTGCGATTCAGCACCTTAACGCACAAGACTACTTTGTGGTCAAATTAACTCCGGACAGACCTACGCGGTCTGCCCGGAGTTAATTTGTTGTCTGAGGAAAAATCGACACTTATAAACGAAATTTTTTGTTTTCGCCTAAAAAGTTTCGATTTTTGAATATTTTTGATTGAAAAACGCATAAAAATACCAAGATTGTGAAAAAATCCAGAAAAACTGACACATAAAACCAACACTTTACGGAAAAATTTCACTTCGGAAGCAAGAATGACTTTTCCCTGAAATTACGGCACTTTTTGTTGTTTTGCACAAAATATAAGATGAAATTTTGTGCAAGGTTGTTGACAACGGCACGCCTTTGTGGTATCATATACTACGGTAATAGTTGAGCCGTTGGATGCGGCACCGTATCATAGCTGGGTGGTGGTAGCGAAGTCTCTGGTGGCAGTGTAGGTTATGGATAGTGTGGTATGGGCAGGTTCTGCCCGTACGATGTTGAGGTGCCCGTTGACGGGGACCTCTTTTTTGTTGCCACCGGCACGCTGTTATACTACTCGAAGTGTAGAAAGGAAAAAGTGAATATGCGTAAGATAAAGGTAGATACCCACGTAGCTCGTATCTATGTCGGCTGTCATAGTGAGTTCCGTGTCATCCAAACTCAGATGACAAGGGCCTACCCTGGCATCTCGAGCGACGAGGGTATGACAAAGCTTTACAAGGACCGCCCTGGTAGTCGCAAGGAGTTCGAGAAGCTTCTCGCAGAGGCTAAAAAGGGCGATCATGTCGTGATTCCCAGCGTCTTTACTCTGGCTGACGGTGGCGATGAGAAGACTATGATTAAGCGTCTGCGTAAGTTGAACAGCCTTGGACTCTATATCCACGTAGCCTTTGAGGACGATTTTTCATTTGCTTCGTATGATGAGATGTACAAGATGCAACATCGTCTGCAAGAGCAGCGCAAGATATTCGAGGAACTCTGCGTAGACACAGACGGCAGATATCGTATGTGGGATTATCCTGACGAGTGATGGACGGGTGGCATAGGCAATGGAAGGTGGTGGTTAATGGGCATAGTAGGCATAGAAAGGGGGTGTTGCCCATGGGTGGTAAAAAGGTTGAGACCAAAATCATCGGCACGGTCGATTTAGAGGTGCAGCTCGGCAAGGAGTATTCGATATTGAAGGCTCTTGATGATTGCGCTTGGATATCTTCCAATGTCGAGGTGTTAGATGACAACAAAATCCGTTTGTCAATGGCATTTGGTCAGACAGTGCGTCAAGGCAAGATAGTGGCTCCGTTTGATACTGATATACGTAGTGACTTGATTGTCTCCGACACCGGCGATGATAACGGTAACGTTAAAGTAGATTGAGGTTATTATGGCTTGCATAATTAAGTGAGAGGCTCAGACCGTTTCGATGGTCTGAGCCTCTCTTTTTGTGGTGTCAGTCGCCCCGTGCGTAGCGCAGGCTCCGGAGGTACTTGATATCCTCTTCGTCAATCATATAGGAGCGGTTTTTCGTTACCAGTTCAACAATTATCTCATCTATGTCATCCAGCTTGGCGATGGTAGTTGCGAGCACCCAATGATTCATCTTGCTATGACCTTTGATTTTGTGGGTGCGGGCAATTTCGGTGAGATGGCTACGCGGCGCGTCAAGGAGAATCGCACGGACGTTGAACGAGGGGATGTCCTCGGCGTTGTACTTGAAATATTTATTTTTGGTGACTTCTCGGGCTTGCTCTGTCTTCTCCCTCAGTATCTGCACTGCACGCCCCGATACCTTCGGCAGGTCAAGTTCCACTTGCTCCAACGCCGGACGGGTGAGATTGACCTGTGTGGTCAACAGTTCCGCCAAGATACCTTCCGCATCCTTCCGGCTTGTAGGGTAGCGTCCGTGTGCTACACGCCAGTTGCGCCGGTAGGCAAAGAAACGGACGTACTCGGGCAGGTACTTTGTGGAGACGTTGGTCATCCGGCGCTCCACCAACAGCTTGAGGTCGGAGTGCAATTCGTTGACCCTTGCAAGGGAAAGGCTATAGGTGCGCTTGATGGCGCTGAACTCGGAATAGTTCAAGTTCTCTCGGTGCTCGATGCGGTCAATCTGACCCTCGCGGTACAGACGCTCCAGCACCCGTTCGTTATGTGCCCGGCGCTGTTCGGGATCCATATCGGTTGCGTCATCGTCGTGAAGGAAACCGCCGTGTTTGAGGATGGTTGTATACTCAGAAGGGCGTATGTAGTGCGGAATATTAAGCAGGTCGCAGGCCTGGGTATATATGCTGTTGGCATCGGAGCAGAGGAAGGCGGCGTCGATGCAGTATTGCTCGTAGAGGTCGATGACGCTGTCCACGGACGCACGACCAAGAGAGGTAACTTCACAGACGCAATATCCGCGACTGTCGATGGCGGTTAGGACGGTAGCGAACTCGGGGCTAAGGCTTCCGTACTTTGATGGCTTGTACCCGTATCTGGGCTCGCGGTCAACGCCTTTCAAGTAGCTGACAAGCTGTCGGCTACCCTTTTGGCTCTCGCGGAAAACGGTCTCATCCATCTGGATAACGCCCATCAGCTTCGGGGGCGTAATGGACGCCATAGCAAAGACCAGCTTATGGCGCATAGTAAAAAGAGTTTTGGTGTTGATGCCCTCACAAGCGTAGGCATAGTCTTGCGTAAGCAAGGAAACCATCGTTTCAAGAGAGTCTCCGTTTAGGGTCATGCGCAGAACTTCCACCCACACTTCCCACGGGAAACGGGACTTCTCAAGGAGCGTCCCCGTAAAGCGGGTAAAGGACTTTCTGCAGTCCTGACAGCGGAAACGCTGAACGCCCGCATCTGTCTTGCCATTGTGTGCTATGGCAATGGAGCCGCAGGCGGGGCAGGCGCGATTAATGCCAAGGTCTGCAAGATGCTGTTCGGAGACCGCAAAAATTGATTTGTCCCACTCGCGGCGTATATCCCCGCAGTTTGCTTTCGCGTAAGTCTGCACCAAGGCCTTGAATTGCTCCGGAGACAGGTCTGCCACCTGCGCTTGTAACATCGCAAAGTCCTTTTCGGTCACTGTTGCCCCTCCTTTTCCGCATCATCTCCACCAACTTTGACGGTTTTCGATGCCCTGATCTCTTTTTCTTATTATAATTCCGGGCGAAAAAATAATCAACCGTTCTGTGGAATATATAACCTGGTCACCAATACCCTTGAAAATTCCCGCAAAAGGCGTATAATAACACTTTGAACGAACAGGGCTCCGCCCCATAGGAGGACTAACCATGCACATTTCCGGCGCTATTTTTGACATGGACGGCACGCTGATTGATTCCCTCATGCTGTGGGATATTCTGTGGGAGGATTTCAGCCGCCGTTTCTGCCAGGGACAACCCTTCCGCCCCTCTGCTGAGACGGACAAGGCCATCCGAACCCTGCCCTTGAAGGAGGCCATGTATCTGCTCCACGAGGTGTATGGCCTGGGGCAGGACGGTGAGTCGGTCTATCAGGCCGCTACCGAGGTGTTCTTGGACTTTTACCGCACCCGGGTCACGCTGAAAGCCGGTGTCCGTGAATTTCTGGATCACTGCGCCCACACCGGAGTGAAAATGGTGGTCGCCACCGCCTCCGATCCCGTGCAGGTGCATGCCGCACTAAACCACTGCGGTATCGAACACCACATCAGCGCGCTGGTCACCTGCAGCGAAGTGGGTGTGGGCAAGCACGAGCCCGCTGTCTATGAAAAGGCGTTGGAAATTCTGGGCACCTCTAAAGAAGAAACCTGGGTATTTGAGGACTCCTGCGTCGGCCTGACTACCGCTCACAAGGCCGGCTTCCATACTGTTGGCATCTATGACGCATACAACTTCGGACAGGACACCATTCAGTCCCTTGCCGACATCTATATTGCCCCCGGCGAAGACATGACCAAATGTCTGAATTAAAGGACGATCATCCATGAATTACAATTACCACACCCACACCGCCAGGTGCAACCACGCCTCCGGTACAGAGGAGGAATATATTCTGCAGGCCATCCGGGGTGGAATCACTCACATGGGCTTTTCCGACCACGCGCCCTTCCTCTTCCCCGACGGCTCAGAGTCCTATTACCGAATCCCCATGGCGCAGGCCCGGGACTATTTTGACACGTTGTACGCTTTGTGCGAAAAGTACAAGGAGCAAATTCACCTAACCATCGGTTTCGAAATGGAGTATTACCCCACCTTCTTCCGGGACATGCTGGATACCGCCCTGTCTCTGGGTGCGGAATACCTCATCCTCGGTCAGCACTTCAGCGGGGACGAACGGCCTCACGGGTTCTATGTGGCCAACCCTACAGACAACCCTTCCCTTTTGGAAGAATACGTCACCAACATTCTGGCCGCCATGGAAACCGGACTATTTTCCTATGTGGCCCACCCGGATATTTTCAATTTTACCGGTGATGAGACTATCTACGAAGCTCAAATGCGCAAACTTTGCGTTGCTACCCGTGAGAAAAACATTCCCCTGGAGATTAACCTTCTGGGAATGCGGGCAAGCCGCCACTATCCCCAGGACCGCTTCTGGAAGCTGGCCGGAGAGGAAGCCTCCCCCGTCACCTTTGGCTTTGACTCCCACGATGTTCAGGGTGCCTGCGACCTGGACTCCCTCCCCAAAGCTAAGGAATTGGTGGCCAAGTATCATCTGAACTATATCGGTCGCCCCGAACTCGTGCTGCTCCGCCAATGATAATCACAAAAAGCTGCCGCACCTTCCAAGGATGGTGCGGCAGCTTTTTTGTGTCAGTGGTTCAAAATAAATTCGATCACCAGCTGCGGGTCAGCCAGTCCGTGGGGGTGGTGGTCACAGTCCGGCTTGATGTACACCGGGCACTCCAGTCCCGCTTCCTCGTAAGCTTTTTGCAGTAGCGCGCCGTTTTCGTGGTAGGGAACCACGGTATCACTCCCCCCTGCCACCATGACCACCGGGATCCGATTTGCAATCAGTTGGGACACCTTATCCAGAGGCATCTCCCGGTAGCTGATCAGTTGGGAAGCACTGTCCATCTCCAGTGCCGTCAGCAATTCCTGCACCACTTTTTCTTTTTCTACATCTGAGATTTTCCCATCACCAAACCTGCAGGGGTAGCTGAGGTAGTTCAACACCGGAGCGTCCAGATACAGGCAGGACACCAGTTCTGGGTATTTTGCGGCAAACTTGATGGCCATCAGGCCGCCGCAGCTCATGCCCACAGGTACAATCCGCTCATTCAACCCATACGACTTCGCCACGAAGCGGACAAAGCGGGCCGCCCGGTCCAAGTCCACATCCCGGGCCCAGCGGGTCTCATTTTTCAGAAAGCACAGATGGAATCCCCGTTCCAGCAGGGGCACTTCCACCGCGTTAGGAAATGCATTCCAATACACCGTTTTCAGTGCCAGCCGTCCATTGGCCGTCCTCTCATCGGGAAACACCACACAGGCCTCCCGCCCCTCAAAAATGAAAGAGCTCATCTGAAAACTGTTCCACAACTCGTTCATATCCGCACCTTCATTTTTGTTCCGGTTTCCTCATGTGGATTTTTTCCAACCAGCGTACCAACCGCTCCCGGGGCAGCAGCAGGTTGACCAACAGCGCCATGGCAAAGCCCACACCGGTGTCAAACATACGGTTAAGGGAATAAGAAATGTAAGTATCCACCGGGGTATTGAACAGGATGATGCACAGCACCACACCGCCGGGTTGAATGCCGCCGGGCCATTTGCTGATCAGGCAGGCCAGCACCAACACCATCACACCCACAAACAGGAACAAAAACATCAGCGGACGCAACTGACCATCCGGGTAAAACTGCACATACAGATGAAACAATCCCATACCAATGAATCCGCCGATGATGGTGCCGAAAAAGCGGTTTCCGCCGCTAACCCAGGAGTGCCCCATGTCGGTTCCGATTCCGAAAATGGCACCAATACAAGCAAAGGTGGGGTTGCGGGTAAAATGCAGACCGGGAATACCGCTCAGTACGAAATACAGTACAGCACACAGGGTGGCCGCCAGCGCTGTTTTAAAGTTACGCATACCAATGTGAAATATGTTGTTGCGAGGTCTGTCGCTCATAATCAAGACTTCTTTCTATACTGTAGTTGGCATATGGATTTTAACACGAAGTTCTTCCTCAGGCAAGAGTCAAGTTTCCGCCATCTCCCGTTCAAATTCTTTCACCAAAATACCATAAAAAGCATGCACATATTCCGGCGCATGGATATTTTTACGACGATAGATGCACACATCACGGCTGTACTGACCCACGCAGTGCAGCTCTACCTCATCGGAAAACTGACCCCGCCAGGAGGTGGCGGGCACGAACGCGATCCCAAGTCCCAGTGCCACACAGCGGCGCACGTACACGGGGTCCTCCCCCTGCAGGGCGATACGAGGCCGGAACCCCAGATCCCGGCATATCTCCTGCGTCAGTGCATACATGCTGTAGTTTTCACTCATGGTGATAAACGGTTTATCCATAATATCCGCGGCACTCAGCTGCACTTTCCCCGGCAACAGATCCTTCCGGGCTGCCAGCAGCACCTGCTCCCGGAAAGACCTGTCCTTGACAAATTCCGGGTGCGCAAAGGTGGCATCCGATATGATCATGTCAAAATCATCATTCTGGGTGTGGTCTCCGTGCTCTGCCACAATGTTGACTCCGGGGTATTGACTTTGGAACGCGGCCACCGCCTGCATTGCGATCCTGCGGCTGATCCGGATTCCCAACCGCAGCACGCGTTCTTCTTCCGCTCCGCCGACCGTATTTGCGGCATGTCGGATCATCCCCAGGGCTTCGCTCACCTCCCTGTAAAAGGCCTCCCCCCGGTCGTTCAGCATTACCCGATTGGCCGTTCTGGAGAAGAGGGCCGCCCCCAACTCATCCTCCAGACGCTTGATGCTCTGAGAAATATTGGAGGGCGGCACGTTGAACCGTTTGGCTGTTTGCGAAAAGTTCTGGGTGACGGCAGCATCGCAAAAATAGGTCAGTTGAAGCAACTCCATACGCTTATCCTTTCTTTGTCCGCTCATTGCGCAGGCATCACTTTAAAAATATAGTGGATTACACGATTTCATTATTTGCAATATAGCAAATTTATGATAGAATGGCAATACCCCAAATTTGAGAGGAGAAAGAAAAAATGGTTGAACTGCATGAACTTCTTGAGATCATCATGATCGTAAGCTTTGGTGCCTCCTGGCCCATGAACGTGATGAAGTCCTACAAGGCCCGCACCGCCAAGGGCAAGAGCCTGGGCTTCCTGTGCCTGATTGAGTTTGGCTACGTGGCCGGCATTGCCTCCAAGCTGATGAACGATGCCTATATGGCCTCTTTTGCCAGCAAGTGGTACGTTCTGTTTTTCTACGTGCTCAACTTCATCATGGTGGGCACCGATCTGGTCCTGTATTTCCGCAACAAGAAGCTGGACGCCATCGCCGCCGGCAAGTAATCCCGCTGACCCACAGCCGGCGCAGGCTTTCCCTGCGTCGGCTGATTTCACATCTGATTCAGAAAGGTGCTTTTCTCATGTTTGAACTGAAGGTGCCCAATCTGCGCCGCTTCGAGTCCAAAATTCTCAAGTATGAAGCTCAGCCCATCGAAACCGGCCGCATCCTCTTTTACGGTTCCTCCGGCTTCACCAACTGGTCTGCCAACAATAACCGTCGTCCTCTGGAAGAGGATATCCGCATGAAGGACGGCTCCCCTGCCGCCGTGAACCACGGCTTTGGTGGCTCCACCATGGAGGAGGGCCTGTACTATTACGACCGTCTGGTCAAGCCCTGGGCTCCCCGGGCCATCGTGACCCGGTTCTTCCCCAACGACCTCAGCTTCGGCTATACGCCCGCCGAGATTGTCTACCTGCACGCCCAGTTCTGCAACCGGGCCAAGGCTGACTTTCCCGGCATCAAGCTGTACCTGTGCGATGCCATGCCCCATATGCGCCACATCAAGGGATATATGTCCTATAAGGCCATGGCCAGACAGTATAACGCCCTGCTCAAGGACTACTGCGACAAAACCGAGGATGTCTTCTACGTGGCTCAGTCCACCTGGCGTGGCTTCTACAACGACCCCGCCGACGTTGGCAATTACGATAAAGTCCGCACCGATATCTGGGTGGAGGACGAACTGCACATGACTCAGGAGGGCTACGACAGCTATCGTGACCTGTTTCTGGAGGCCCTGGACGACATTCTGTAAACAGGAGGATCTATTATGCTTGCTATTATCAATGCCGAGCTGGTCATGCGTGACCACCTCATTCCCGAGGCCGTGCTTTTTATTGAAGACGGCAAAATCGCCGGTTTCGGCGAAATGCGCTCCACCCCCATTCCCGAGGGTTGCCAGATCATCGACGCCAAGGGTCTGTACGTTGGCCCCGGTCTGGTGGACATCCACACCCACACCGGCGGCGACTACCGTCTGTGGCAGCACCCCATTCCCGCCGCCAAGTTCCATCTGGAGCACGGCACCACCTCCGTTCTGCCCGCCTCTTACCCCCGTATGACCAAAGAGGAATACATTCAGATGGGTGAAAACATCCGTCAGGCCATGGCTCAGCCCGGTGGCGAGAACATCGCCGGCATGTACATGGAAGGCCCCTACATCAACCCCAAGTATGGCTCCAACCGCGCCGCCAACCCCTGGAACAACAAGCCCATCATCCCCGAGGACTTCGAGCCTATCATCGAGGGCTGCAAGGACAACGCCCTTGTGTGGGGTCTTGGCCCGGAGCAGGAGAATGTGCTGGCCTTCGTCAAGGCCGCCAAAAAAGCCAACCCCGATGTGCGCTTTGCCGTGACCCACTCCGAGGCCACTCCTCAGCAGATTGAAGCCCTCATGCCCTACGGCCTGTGCATCGGCACTCACCACACCAACGCTACCGGCACCATCGTCAACTATCCCGAGTGCCGCGGCGTTTGCGTGGACGAGGCGGTCAACTACAATGATGGCATCTATGCCGAGCTTATCTGCGACAGCTGCGGCATCCACGTAGACCCTTACATGCTGCGACTGGTCCGCAAGATCAAGGGCGATGACAAGATCATCCTCATCTCCGACCGCAGCTACGCCGATCAACCCAATCCTCCCGGCTACGAACACGTCCACGACATCAACTTCGACAAGTGGGGTGATATCGCCGGCTCCAAGCTGACTCTGGATGTGGCCTGCCGCAACTGGATGAAGCACACCGGCGCCTCCCTCGTGGATACCTTCAGGGTAGCCTCCCTCAACCCCGCCAAGGCCGTGGGTCTGACCGACCGCGGCGAGATTGCCGTAGGCAAGCGGGCCGATTTGGTCATTACCGACCACAAAATGAACATCTCCACCGTATTGCTCAATGGCAATGTTGTAATCTGACCTATAAAAAGCGAGGATGCTTTGCATCCTCGCTTTTTCCGTATGTTGATTTATTCCTCTTCAGGCATCTGCTCAGCTGCGGGAGCCTCAGCTACAGCACTCTCACTCTTCAGCTTGCCGTTGATTTCCATCACATTTTTGACCAGCAGGATAAACATCATGGTTCCTTCATAAATCAACCGCAGAACCACAGGTCCAATAAGCATAAAGACCGCACTTCCCAAAACCGACAGCACAAAATTCCCCATTACGTAGGGGAAGTAATCCACCCCATAATAGGCAAACATATCCACCAAACCGCCCAACAGGTCAAACACCGCCTGCAGCAGTCCGATACCGCCCATTACCACGCAGATTACCGTGGCCAGAGTAAAGAGGAATTCCAGCACGGATTCGATATAGAGCTTTTTGAAATTAAAATAGTCATGGAGCTTCTGTAAATGCTTGCCGGTAAAGGTCCCATCCAGTTTTTGAGGCAAAACCTTACGATACAGCCACACCATTGCCGCAATCACAGCCACGATCCCAAGAATCAGCAAAATACCCGACATACTATATCCGCTCCTTTATTATTTCTATTGCAAATTATAGCAGAAAACTCCATTTTCTGTCAATGACAGTGAAAAGACAGCGGGGACTCAACAGAGTCCCCGCTGTCTTTATACCTTCTCTTTTTCAATTACCCGGCAGCGTCCCACACCGTAATAACGCATAAGGGCGATGGCAGCGTCGTCGATCACTTCACCGCATACCACAATGGGAATCGCAGGGGGACAACTGACCATAGGGCTGACCAACACTGTACCTCTACACTCCTCCACGACTCGCTCCTCACCGGCACACAGTAGCGCCCGATGGGGCGAATAGCCCTGCTCCGGCCTGCACATAGGCGGAACGTGAGGCAGTTCACATTCCTGTTTGGGAAGGTTGATCAGCGCCTGTTCCACCAATTCCAAACACTCTAAGCCATTCTCCGGCGCCAGCATAAGCACCACGTAGTCCGGGTCGGCAAACTCACACACCAGCCCCTGACCGGCCAGATATTCAGCCAGCTGTGTTCCCGTATAGCCCCGGGAACGGGGGGCAAGGGTCAGCTTCAGCGACTCATTCCCCACCAGAAGATATCCCGCTCTGGTCAGGCGCTCTTTCGTTTGCTCCACAGCCCGGACGAATTCTGCCAACCGAAGCCGGTAATCATCGACCAGAACCGCATTGACTGCGTCCAGTGACTGCAGAATCAGATAAGATGGACTGGTGGAGGCAAACAGCTCCATGGCCGTCTGAGCATGCTCATGTATCAGCTCCGGTGCGCTGTGACTCAAATGCAGGTACGCACCGCCGGTCAGGACCGGCAGGGTCTTGTGGCCGGAATCACAGCACAGGTCCGCCCCCAGCGTCATGGGGTGCAGGTCTTCCGGCAGGAATCTCAGGTAGGCCCCATGGGCATTGTCCACCAGCAGAAGCACGCCGAACTTTCGGCACACCCGGGCCAGTCCACGGATATCTGCCAGATTGCCCAGATAGTCCGGGCTGGTGATATACACCGCCGTAGGCGGCTCGTCCGCTCGGGTCAGGTAGTTCTCCAAACCCTTTCCCGTGATGGAGCAGGACGCCAGCCCCTCCCAGTGTTCGCCAAACAGCCAGTCAACCTCCACGTCCAGCAGGGCCGCAGCCGTCATGAACACCTTGTGGGCATTGCGGCCTGCCGCAATACGGGGCGTTTCGCCCTGTGCGTGGGCATAGAGGGCCGCAAGGTATACCATGGCCCGGATGGCAAGAGACGAACCCTCGGTGGAGTACAGGGTTCGGGCCGCACCGAACAGGCGGGCCGCGTTTTCCTGACTTTGATGGATGATGCCACTACTCCGGTAAAGCTCGTCCGCCCCCTCCACCTCAGTGATGTCAAGGGCTTCCACACCCAGAGGGCCGATCCCCTTATGGCCCGGCATGTGCAGACGCTGTACATCCGTTTGGGCGTAGGCGCGCACAAAATCACAAATGGGCGTATCCATCATTGTCCGTCCAGCGACTTAGCCGCTTCCAGCATGATGGCACACTCCATCCGCTTGCGGAACAGGTCGCAGCCGTAAGCATAAACACCGGTGATGGAGCCGGTGGCGTGGTAGGCATTGGCCGCACAGCCGCCGGAGCAGTAGAGCTTGGCCCAGCAGTCGGCGCACTCGGGCCGGGAATAGACATTGCAGGAGGCAAATTCCTTCTGCACCTGGGTATTGGTCACGCCGTGGAACACGTCACCCAGCTTAAAGGCTTCCTCCCCCACGAACTGGTGGCAGGGGTACAGGTCACCCCAGGGAGTGACCGCCATGTACTCGGTACCCGAACCGCAGCCGGACACCCGCTTGTAGATGCAGGGACCGCCCTTTAGGTCGATCATGTAATGATAGAAGGTAAAGGGCTTGCCCTCCTGATGGCGTTCCAGCATCAGTTCAGCCAGCTTTTCATACTGATCCAGCACGATGGGCAAATCCTCCGCCGTTAAAGCGGACGGATCATCCGGAGCACAAACCACCGGTTCCATGCTCAGCTCGGTAAACCCAAGACCCAGCATGGTGCGGATATCCTCCAGAAAGTCCGGGTTTGCATGGGTAAAGGTGCCGCGCATGTAATAGTTTTTACCGCCGCGCGCCTTGACCAGTTGCTGGAATTTCGGCACGATGCGATCCCAGCTACCGTTGCCTGCATGGTCGACACGGAACCGGTCATGGACTTCTCTGCGACCGTCCAGACTGAGCACAACGTTGCTCATCTCCCGATTGGCAAAGTCAATCACATCGTCGTCAACAAGAATACCGTTGGTGGTCAGGGTGAAGCGGAAATTTTTGCCGCACTCCTTCTCCCGGCTGCGGGCATAGGCCACCAGTTGCTTGACCACATCAAAGTTCATCAGCGGCTCTCCGCCGAAGAAGTCCACCTCAAGATTGCGGCGGCCCTTAGAGTTTTCGATGAGGAAGTCCAGCGCCTGCTTGCCTACCTCATAGCTCATCACAGCCCGGTCCCCATGGTACTTGCCCTGACTTGCAAAGCAGTAGGAGCAGTTCAGGTTACAGGTGTGGGCCACATGCAGGCACAGGGCTTTGACTACACCAGAGGTCTTTTCCTTCAGCTGACCCGCGATGGGTGCAAAGGTGTCCGGAGCGAAGAGGACACCCGCCTGCTTGAGCTGCTCGATCTGCTCACAGCCCTCCAGAATTTCCTCCCGGGACAGCGCGGGGTATTTCCCCTGCATGGCTGCAACGATCTGCTCCCTGCTGCTGTCCTCATACATGCCGATCATGTCGTAGGCAACCTCGTCCACCACATGGACACTGCCGGAATAGATGTCCAGCACGATATTCAGTCCGCCCAGCTTGTAACAATGGATCATATCAACGACTCCCATTATCAAAATCAGAAAAAATGCCGCCCGCAGGCGGCATTTTCAATCCAGCAAAATTGCTTACTTGCTGCTCTCGCACTGCTGGTTGGCAATGCCGCAGCTGGTCTTGCAGGCAGACTGGCAGGAAGTCTGGCACTCGCCGCAGCCACCGTTCTTGGCGCTCTGGCACAGGTTCTTGGTATCCAGGGTCTGGATCTTCATAGCAGTTCCCTCCAAACGTATTTTTTATTGTCACAATGCTACCACACAGGTGCAGTTTTGTCAAGGAAAAAGCAACCGGTCTGATGCCAGTGACATCAGACCGGTCAGTCGATTCAATTATAGCGTCAGGCTGGGCGGAGCGTATGCTCGGGCTGCATATTCCTGATCCAGCAAATACAGCCCTCTGGGGTCACTGCCGAAGAGCTTGTAGCGGTTGACCATGGAGTCAGCCGACTCCTCTTCCTCCCGCTGTTCGTCCACGAACCAATCCAGGAACTTCAGCGTCCGATAGTCCTTGTCCTGATGGGCCTCGTGATAAATGTTGTTGATCAGCTCGGTAACGTACCGCTCATGCTCGGCGGCAACTTCCAGCGGCTCAAGCACGTTTGTAAAGGTCTTATCCGGCTTGCCGATGGCCTCCAGAGTGACCTTCAGTCCGATGCTCTGCATATACTTCATAAACAGCAGGGCGTGGTCGCGCTCCTCCTGAGCCTGAACCATGTAATAATTGGCATAGCCATCCAGATCCAGCTCGTCATAGTAGTTGGACATATCCAGATACAGATAGGCACTGTAAAATTCCTTGTTGATCTGATCGTTCAGCAGGGCAGCAATTTTATCGTTCATATGACAAACTCCTTTCCTTAGCTGCGTTTTTTATTATTGCACAGCAGGGGAACGGCAATGCCGTTCCCCCGCTGCATACTTCACTTACGCCTTTTCAAAGACGTCCTTGCCCAGACCGCAGACGGGGCAGACCCAATCTTCAGGGACGTCCTCCCACGCAGTGCCGGGAGCAACGCCGTTGTCGGGGTCACCCACAGCGGGGTCGTACTCATAGCCGCAGGGGCAAACATATTTTTCCATGGTCAAAGTCTCCTTTGATGTGATCTTACTTAAAGTAACGGTTCAGCAGGCCCTCCAGAGCCTTGCCATGACGGGCCTCGTCCCGGGCCATCTCATGCACGGTGTCGTGAATGGCATCCAGGCCGTTCTTCTTGGCGCAGGCGGCCAGGTCGAACTTGCCGGCGGTGGCACCGTACTCGCAGTCCACGCGCCACTTCAGGTTATCCTTGGTGGTGGCCTTCATCATGGGCTCCAGATCCTCGCCCAGCAGCTCAGCAAACTTGGAAGCGTGCTCGGCCTCTTCCCAGGCGGCCTTCTCCCAGTACAGGCCCACTTCGGGATAGCCCTCACGGTGAGCAATGCGGGCCATGCACAGGTACATACCCACCTCAGAGCACTCGCCATTGAAGTTAGCCATGAGCTGCTCAAAGATGTACTTCTTATCTTCCTCAGAAATGTCAGGATTATTCTTCACGGTCTTGGCATAGATGCCGTACTCGTGCTCGGCAGCCAGCTTCATCTCACCCTTGACCTCGTTGAACTTCTCGGCAGGAACCTTGCACACAGGGCAACGCTCGGGAGCGCTGTCACCCTCATGGACGTAACCACAAACAGAGCATACAAACTTTTTCATTTTCATTTCCTCCTAAATTGTTTTTTGTTAAGATTTGATTTCTTTCTGCATACATTCAGCACAGGCTCCGTATACCGTCAGATCGTGATGGTTTACCCGGAACCCATACTGTTCGCTGACCTGCGCTTCCACCTGTTTTCCCGCCGTAACGGACGGGATGTCGATGACCGCGTGGCAGCTGGCGCAAACAAAGTGCGTGTGGTCGCTGGTGTCGGCATCAAACCGCTCGTGCCCATCCACAACACCTACGCTGCGGACCAGCCCCTGCTCCCGGAAGAGCGTCAGGTTGCGGTAAACCGTTCCCAGACTCAGATCCTGATGCTCGGGCTTGAGGGTCTGATAAAGCCATTCCGCTGTGGGGTGGCTTTTGGTTGCCCGGAGAGCCGTAAGGATGGCTTCCCTCTTTTTACTGTATCTCGTGGTTCGTTCCATATCGGCCTCCTTATCAGTAACAATTCCTGTTTGCAAGATGATAATACCATACCCCTCTGCTTTTGTAAAGAGTTTTTTTGAAATTTTTCAAAAAATTTTTTCCGGTGGCAATACATATAAAAATACCGGGATCGAACCAAGTCCGATCCCGGCAAAAAAGATATTACAGCAGGGGCACGCCCGCTCCGGCGCAAAGCTCCATCGTCTCCTCATCCCACAGGGACACCTGCACCTCACCGATGTGGGCCTTGCCCAGCAGCAGCATGGACACGCGGGACTGACCGATGCCTCCGCCCATGGTCAGGGGCAGTTCTCCGGCCAGCAGCATTTCATGGAAAGGCAGTTCTCTGCGGTCATCGCAGCCGGCCAGCGTCAGCTGACGGTCCAGCGACTCCGGACTGACGCGGATGCCCATGGAGGACAACTCCATGGCCTGCCCGTTCACGCTGTCCCACAGCAGCAGGTCGCCATTCAGGTCCCAGTCATCATAGTCCGGGGCACGACCGTCGTGGCGATTGCCCGACTTGAGCTTGCCGCCGATGCCGATGATGAACACGGTCCCCTGCTCTTCCACGATGGCGTTCTCCCGTTCCTTGCCCGTAAAGTCGGGCCAGCGATCCTCCAGTTCCTGAGAGGTCACAAAGTACACATCGCCGCAGATATCGGGCACAGAGGAAAGCTGAGGGAAAACCGACTTCAAAAACCGCTGGGTGCTGGCCAGAGCGCCCACAATGGAGCGGACGGTATCCTTGAGATAGTCCACGGTGCGGTCCTTTTCCGTGATAACCTTTTCCCAGTCCCACTGATCCACATAGGCCGAGTGGATGTTGTCCAGATCCTCATCCCGGCGGATGGCGTTCATATCGGTGTACAGACCCTCACCGGCGTGGAATTCATACCGCTTCAGCGCCAGGCGCTTCCACTTGGCCAGAGAATGGACCACCTCACCCATGTCATTCACGCCGTTAATATCAAAGGATACCGGGCGCTCCACGCCGTTCAGATTGTCGTTCAGGCCGGAGGATGAGGCCACGAACAGGGGCGCGGACACACGGTGCAGACGCAGGGCCCCGGACAGGCTGTCCTCAAACAGGCGCTTGAGCATGCCGATGGCCTTTTGGGTCTGATACAGATCAAGAGAGGGGGTATACCCCTGAGGGATACAAGACTTCTTGGACATAGTTCTGCCCTCCGAATTGAAAATACCATGTTATTATAATCTTATCCGTACGGAATTGCAATCCACTTCTTGCCATTATGTGTCCGAAAGCTTATAATATATATTAATGAGAATGGGGGAATGCTTGGTGAAATTTATTTCCTGGAACGTCAACGGCCTGCGTGCCTGTATAAAAAAGGGGTTTGAGGACTTCTATGCCTCCCAAACGCCCGACTTCCTGTGCCTGCAGGAGACCAAGATGGAACAGGGCCAGGCCCAGCCCAACGTGGGCGGCTGTCTGGAATACTGGAACAGCGCAGAGAAAAAAGGCTACTCCGGTACCGTCGTTTTTACCCCCCATCTGCCCATTGCCGTGGCCTACGGCATGGGCAAGGACCTCCACGACCACGAGGGACGGCTTATCACACTGGAATATGAGCAGTTTTATCTGGTGTGCTGTTACACCCCAAACGCGCAGGACGGCCTGAAGCGGCTGGACTACCGTATGGTGTGGGAGGACGACCTGAGAGAGTATCTCATGTCGCTGGACAAGCATAAGCCCGTCATCTACTGCGGCGACCTGAATGTGGCCCACGAGGAGATCGACCTGAAAAATCCCAAAGCCAACCGCATGAATGCAGGCTTTTCCGATCAGGAGCGGGAGAAGATGACCGTTCTGCTCTCCTCCGGCTTTACCGACACGTTTCGCTATCTGCACCCGGATAAGGAAGGGGCCTACTCCTGGTGGTCCTACCGCTTCAACGCCCGAAAGAACAACGCAGGGTGGCGCATCGACTACTTTATTGTGTCCGACCGCCTGCGGGATAAGATCAAACGGGCCGAGATCCTGTCCGAAGTGGAGGGCAGTGATCATTGTCCCGTATTACTGGAGCTTGATGTTTGACAGAAAGAGGGTATACAATATGAAGATCAAAGATTTATTCGGTCAGGGCCGCCCCGTCTTCTCCTGCGAGGTATTCCCTCCCAAGAAGACCGCACCTGTGGACAGTATTTATAAAACACTGGACGGACTGAAAGATATTCGCCCCGATTTCATCAGTGTCACCTTCGGCGCGGGCGGTTCTCAAGTGAACCAGTCCACCCGTGAAATCGCCTCTATCATTCAGAACAAGTACAATATCCCTGCCATGGCCCATCTCACCTGCGTCAACGCCACCAAGGGTGAAGTGACGGCCCTGCTGGCCGGTCTGAAGGAGGAGGGCGTGGAGAACGTGCTGGCTCTGCGTGGTGACCGCAACCCCGACCTGCCCCCCAAGACCGATTTTCTCCATGCGGACGAGCTGGTGGCCTTTATCCTGCGCAGAGGCGACTTCGGCGTGTCCGCCGCCTGCTATCCCGAAGGTCACCCAGAAAGTGCCGACATGGTCAGCGATATCCGCTATCTGAAGCAGAAGGTGGACGCAGGTGCTCAGCATCTGGTCAGCCAGCTGTTCTTTGACAACGAGGACTTTTTCCGCTTTGTGGAACACTGCCGTATGGCGGGCATCAACGTTCCCATCGAGGCGGGCATCATGCCCGTGCTCAATCGGGGCTCCATCGAGCGCATGGTATCTCTGTGCGGTGCCAGTATTCCCAAGAAGCTGTCTCGTATTCTGGCCCGGTACGGCGACCACCCGGAGGCCCTGCGTCAGGCGGGCATCGCCTACGCCATTGACCAGATCGCCGACCTGATGGCCGCGGGTGTGGACGGCATTCACCTGTATACCATGAACAACCCCGCTGTTGCCAAGGAGATCAGTGACAGTATCTCCTCCATCCGCGCCGTATGACCTCCATTGTTCTGAGCCCGCCGGACCGGAACGAGATTCTGCGCTACATGGGCACACCCCCGGAGCAGGCGGACGTGGGTCTGCTGTCTGTGGTGGATATCTGCTCCGCGCAGATGCTGTCCGCAATCCGTCCCCGGTGGACTTACCGGCTCTCTCCTGTGCGTTTTGAGGATGCCGGTATACGTCTGGACAGCGGTCTGCTCCTCCCGGGGCGGTCCCTGAAAACCCATCTGGCCGGCTGTGACCGGGTGGTGGTACTCTGTGCCACGCTGGGCGCGCAGGCGGATACGCTCATCCGGCAGGCGGAATGCTCCGACATGCTCCGGGCTCTGACGCTGGACTGCTGTGCCAGTGCACTGGTGGAACAGCTGTGCGACCGTGCCGAACTGTATCTGAATACACAGTTCCCCGGCTGTCACTCCCCCTTCCGGTTCAGTCCCGGCTACGGCGATCTGCCGTTGGAGGTCAATACGACCCTTCTGGACTGGCTGGATGCGCCCCGAACCATCGGTCTGTGCGCCACGTCCAGCCATCTGCTCACCCCCCGCAAGTCGGTCACCGCCCTGCTGGGCCTGTCCGATCATCCCGTGGAAACGCATAAGCGAAGCTGTCCGGGCTGTCCCGCCTACGATGGCTGTCAATACCGAAAGTCAGGTGGACACTGTGGAATTTCATGAATTACTGCGTGGTGACCGCCCCGTTCTGCTGGACGGCGGCATGGGCACCATGCTTCAGGGTAAGGGACTGAAGCCGGGCGAGTTCCCGGAACTTGCCGCTTTGGAGCACCCGGATTGGCTGTTTGACATTCACCGTGCCTATGTAGATGCAGGCTCGCAAATCATTAACACCAACACCTTTGGTGCCAACCGGGAAAAGCTGGCCCGCATGGGCAAAACCGTGGACGAGGTGGTGTCCGTCTCTGTATCCGTAGCCCGTAAAGCGGCTGACGCAAAGGCACTGGTGGCGCTTGATATCGGTCCTATCGGTCAGCTTCTGGAGCCTACCGGCACCCTCCCCTTTGAACAGGCAGTGGATATCTTCAAGGAAATCGTCTCTGCCGGCGTTTCCGCTGGGGTGGACCTTGTGTTCATCGAAACCATGACCGACCTGCAGGAGGCAAGAGCCGCTCTGCTGGCCGCCAAAGAGGTGTGCGACCTGCCTGTGATGGTCACCATGACCTATGAGGAACGGGGACGCACCTTCCTGGGGCACTCCCCTGCCGCCGCGGCGCTGACTTTGGAGGGAATGGGCGCAGATGCCATCGGCGTGAACTGCTCCCTGGGCCCCCGGGAAATGCCCCCGCTGGCCGGGGAACTGCTGAAGTGGTCCACCCTGCCCATCATCCTCAAGCCAAACGCGGGCCTGCCCGCTCCGGACGGTTCGGGCTACGATATTACCGCTCGGGAGTTTGCCCAAAGTCTTGCTCAGCTGACTGAAATGGGCGTAAAGCTCTTCGGCGGCTGCTGCGGCACTACGCCGGAATATATCTCCCTGCTCAGGCAGGAACTGGACGGCCGGGCCGTCGCCAATGTGGCTCGCAGTGTTCCCGCCGCCGTATGTTCCCCCACTGCCGTGATACCTGTCGACCGGGTACGGGTCATTGGCGAGCGCATCAATCCCACCGGCAAGAAGCTGATGAAAGAGGCTCTGCGCCGCAAGGATGTAGACTTTATGCTGGGTCAGGCACTGGCCCAGACTCAGGCCGGCGCGGACATTCTGGACGTGAACGTGGGTCTGCCCGATATTGATGAGGTGCAGATGATGGTCCGCACGGTCAAGGCCCTGCAGGGCATCACCGATGCCCCTCTGCAGATTGACTCCACCGATCCCGCCGTGCTGGAACAGGCTCTGCGCGTCTACTGCGGCAAGGCCATTGTCAACTCGGTCAACGGCGAGCAGGCGGTGCTGGAGCGCATTCTGCCCCTTGTGAAAAAGTACGGTGGGGCCGTGGTGGGCCTGACTCTGGACGAAAACGGCATCCCCAAAACCGCCGAAGAACGTCTTTCTATTGCCCGCCGCATTTTGGATGCAGCGCTGGGCCACGGCATCCGGAAAGAAGATGTGTATATCGACTGCCTCACCCTTACCGCCTCTGCAGAACAGAAGGGTGCGTACCAAACTCTGCTGGCCCTGCGCATGGTCAAGGAGCAACTGGGCCTGAAAACCGTGCTGGGCGTATCCAACATCTCCTTTGGTCTGCCCTCCCGACCCATTGTCAACCAGAATTTCCTGACCATGGCCATGGTGTACGGTCTGGACCTGCCCATCATCAACCCCAATGTGGAGGCTATGATGGCGGCGGTACGCAGTTATCATCTGCTGATGAATGTGGACACAGACGCCCGGGAGTTTATCGTCGCCTATGCCGATACACCTTCGGCCGCTCCCGCTCCTGCCTCCGGCACGCGTCCGCTGGACGAAATCGTTCGGGCCGGTTTGAAAGGGGAAGCCCCCGCCGCCACCCGTGCTCTGCTGGAAGGCGGCACCGCCCCCATGGATATCATCAACGCCATCCTTGTTCCCGCTCTGGACGCGGTAGGCGCGGACTTCGAGGCCGGGCACAGCTTCCTGCCCCAGCTCATCCAGTCCGCCGGTGCGGCGCAGGCCGCCTTCGAGGTGCTTCGGGCCCATATGTCCGCCGACAAAACCACAACAGAACAAGGTCGAACCATCGTTCTTGCCACTGTCAAAGGTGACATTCACGACATCGGTAAAAACATTGTAAAGGTTTTGCTGGAAAACTACGGCTATACCGTCATCGATCTGGGCAAGGATGTTCCGCCGGAGGTGGTCGTTCAGGCAGTCAAGGAGCACGGCGCTTCACTGGTGGGCCTGTCCGCCCTGATGACCACCACCCTGAAAAGCATGGAAGAGACCATCTCCCTGCTCCGTCGGGAAAACCTCCCCTGCAAGGTCATGGTGGGCGGTGCTGTGCTCACCGAGGACTACGCCCTGCGCATCGGCGCGGACTTCTACGCCCGGGATGCCAAGCAAGGGGTGGATGTGGCCCGGCGGGTATTCCACTCATAAGTTTACTCTCACGCAAAAAGCGGCTGTGTATACAGCCGCTTTTTTGTGCTTCAAAACAGAATTGTTAAAAAATAGTCTTTTTATAGGCAGATGGCGTCATTTTTGCGTATTTTTTAAACACCTTTGTGAAGTAGGTGGCACTGTCAAAATTCAGCTGAGCGGCCACAGATGAAATAGGAGTATTTTTCCGAAGCAGCTTTTTGGCCTCCTGCACCTTCAGCATGGTGTAATACTTCATGATGGGCAGTCCGGTGTTCTTTTTAAACACACCATTCAAAAAAGTTTTGCTGTAAAAGGTCTGCCGGCTGATCTCGTCCAGCGTAATGGAGCTGTAAACATGCTCTTTCAGCAGCTTGGTAATGTCGTTGCACAGGCTGTGCTCCAGCTCCACACTGTTCATGACAAAGACAATATCGCGATTCTGGCTGATTTGTGCGCGGATCAGATGGATCAACAGGGTCTCAATGCGGTTTTCCACCATCTGCTGTGCGCCGAACAGCCCAGTGGGCAGCGGCTTGAGCTTTTTATCAAAGGGGAACACAAAAGCGTTTTTAGATTCACGGATGATCTCGGAGATCATGTGCTTGGCTTCTTTATCCAGCTTAATTTTTTGATCCAGAATGGAGAGATATTCCGATTGACTGCGAAAGCAGAGGATGAAGATAGCTGCACTTTGTGACCGGGCTGTACGGTAGGAATGGGTACACTGAGGCGGAATCAGCAGCAATTCGCCCTGCTGCAAAAGGGTACTCTCTGCCCCCATGTCACAAAAGATAGCTCCGGAATCCACATAGGCGAATTCATAGAACTCGTGAGACTCCTCCGGATAGCGAAAACGGTCGGAGAGGTCCAGTGTTTCAATGGTGATCAAATTGCGCACCGTGACATCCTTGTGCACCTGATAGTTAAAGTATTTCTTCATGGGTCTCCCCCCTTTCCGTAACCGTACCACACCCTGCAGGCAAATTCAAGAAAGAGATAAAATCTTTTATAGAAAAATAACTTTTATTTTCTACCATTTTTGTCCTGTTTTCTACCTTTAAGAAAACGGTCTTTTTGCTATGATAGAGCAAAGGGGGAGTGCACAATGAAAGTGATCGTTGCCTCATTCCAGTGCGAATCCAACAGCAAGGCCGGTCTGCACCCGCAGAAAGGCGATTTTGAGTACTTCGCAGGAGAGGATATTTTCAAAAAACTAGTGGTCAGAGAGGTTTTTGAGCAGGCAGGATTTGAGATCATCTCCTCAATCTACGCCAATGCACTGCCCTCGGCCACGGTGGAACGCCACATCTACGAATTCTATAAAAACCAGATCTTGGCCACAGTGCGCGCCCACCCGGACGCGGACGGAATATACATCTATGTCCACGGCAGCATGGAGGTGGATGAAATCGGCAGCGGTGAACTGCAGTTGGTCAAGGAGATCCGCCAGATCACCGGCAAGGATTGCCTGATTGCCTTTACCATGGATCTGCACGCCAACATCACCCAGGAACTGGGGCAGTATGTGGATATCATCTGCGGCTACAAGACCGCACCCCACGTGGATCAGCCCAGCAGTCAGCTTCGTGCCGCAAAGGCCCTTGCCTACTGCCTGACCCACGGTATCAAGCCTCACACCTATGTACAGAAGATCCCCATGCTGGTCAAGGGCGACACCATGCTCACGGCAAATGAGCCACTGCGCTCGCTGGAGGCAGAGACTGCCGCTCTGGAGGAGCGAGAGGATGTCTTTGGTGCCAATCTGTTTTTCGGCCACTGCTGGATCGACGCTCCCAACACCAGCGCCTCCGCAGTGGTCAGTGCAGCGGATGCATCCACCGCTGAGCGCATGGCTAAAGACCTAGCCAACAAGCTGTGGAGCACCAGAAAAGAGTACCGCTTCCTCATTGAGGCAGAGCTGCCTGAAGAGTGCGTCAAACGTGCCGTTGAGGGCAAGGAACATCGAATTTTCATCACCGACAGCGGAGACAACACCACCGCCGGAGCGGAGGGCACCACACAGGAACTGCTGAAACTGCTGCTGAAGGCCAACTGCCCCAAAAAGGCCTGCGTGGCCGGCATCACTGATTTTGAAACGGTGGACGGCCTGTGGAATAAAGCGGATGGCGATACGGTCCGTGTAGACAAGCTGGGCTGCACCGGCACAGTCAAAGCCCACGGTGAGATTTTGGGTTGGGCCAAGGAGATCATCGGCCGGAGCCTGACCATCTCCTTCGGCAACGTGGATGCCGTGTTTACGGAAAAGCGCAGCGCCTTTATCGAAAAAGGAAACTTTGACAAAGCCAACGTGGAGCTGCTGGGCTATGAGATCGTGGTAGTAAAGCTGGGCTATTTGTTCGAGGAACTGAAACCCTATGCCGACCGGGAGCTGTTCGCCCTGTCCGACGGGGCCAGCTGTGTGGATCTGGCGCGTCTGGACCTGAAGCGTATCCCCCGCCCTATGTATCCGCTGGAAGACTTTGAATGGAGTGCAAACTAAAACTTTAAAATACAAGGAGGAACAATCATGGCTTATTACAACAAGCAGGAAACTCAGAACCGAATCGACAAGGTGGTTGCGCTGCTGAACGAAAAGGATGCGGACATTGCCGTTATCTATTTCGACGAGCTGAACGTGGCCAACGGCTGGTATCTCACCGGTTGGTGCGGCCAGTTTGAAAAGGGCGCGGTGCTGGTTGGTCGGGACGGCACCACCATGCTGCTGGGTGGCCCGGAGAGCGAACCTTTTGCCAAGCAGTCCTCTGCCATCAGCGACACCCGCTGCTTCAAGGTGTTCATGGTGCCCGACGAGGAGTATCCTCTGGCCACCATCATCGGCTTCCCCGAGCTGTTTGCCGAGCTGAATCAGAAGTTCCCCGTGAAGAAAGTGGGTCTGGTCGGCACCACCGACATGCCCTACGCCGTCCATCAGGATCTGGTGGCGGGCTTTGCCGGCTGCGAGATCATTGACCTGACTGACGAGTACCTGAAGTTCCGCTACGTGAAGAGCGACTGGGAAGTGGAGCAGGCCAGAACGGCCACCCGTCTGTGCCACGATGCCTACAAGGCTATGGCCGCCAAGGTCAAGGCCGGCGCCAGAGAGTTTGAAGTTGCCGCCGCGGGCGAGGCCGTGTGCCGCGCCAACGGTGCCAACAGCTTTGCCTATCAGACCATCGTAGGCAGCGGTGTGCGCTCCAACGCGGTGGTCCCTACCGCCACGGACAAGGTCATGGAAAACGGTGAGATGGTCATGCTGGGTATCGCTCCCCGCATCAACGGCTATGCCGGCACCTTCGGCCACACCGTCCCCGTCAGCGGCGAGTACACCCCCGAGCAGAAGAAGTGCCTGACCGACATGATCGAGGTCATGCAGGTGGTCAAGGGCATGCTGAAAATCGGAAACTCCGGCCGCCAGATCGACGCCGAGGGCAGAAAGCTCTACGACAAGGGCGGCTATCTGAAGTACATTGTGTGCCCCTTCGCCCACACCATGGGCCTGATGGAGGCTGAGGCACCCTTCTTCGGCCCCAACAGTGTCGACATTCTGGAAAAGAACATGATCGTTAACGTGGACGTGTCCTTCTTCGGCCACCCCACTCTGAACGGTCTGCGCGTGGAGACCTGCTATGTGATTACCGAGAACGGTGCCGAGCCTCTGTGCCCTGAGTTTGAAAAAGAGCTGTTTGACTACGTGGAAAAGCACTGACAGGAGGAACGAACGATGTACGGCAAAAAGAATTGGGTGTTCTGTGACGGCGACCTGCCCCCCAAGGGTGACAACCCCGACTTCCCCGGCCACGAGGCCCTGATGATCACCAACGTGTCCCCGGACGATGCCAAGATCCGCATCAAGATCCTGTTCGAGGATCAGCCCCCCTACGACAAGATCACCCTCGATCTGAAAGGTGAGCGCACCATCTGCCTGCGGCTGGATAAGCCCATCGGCAAGGAGGGCTATCAGATCCCCTATGGCCAGTATGCCATCCACGTGATCTCCGATGTGCCTGTGGTGTCCTGCTTTGGCCGACTGGACGTACGCCAGACCAACATGGCATACTACAGCCCCGCCGGCTACGGCTTCTGATCCCCCAATCCTTTAAAACGCACGAAAAAGCGGCTGTTTTCAAACAGCCGCTTTTTTTGCTTCCAATCAGGATTTCCCCAGCAACCGTGGCAGGAGATCGTCTACCTCCGACAGCATGACAACCGCTCTGCAAATGCCCAGATCCTGCGCCACCTGAAGTTTTTTCAGAATGCTCATCCCATCATCAAAAAGGACGAAATGTGCCCCGTTCTCCCGGGACATATAAGTATAATACCGGGCACACAGCTCGTTGGAGAAAAACACGCTGGGCGAGCGCACCTGCAGTTGTTCCGACAGTTCCTCCCTGCTCATAGGCCGCCCGCTTCCGCTGGGTGAGGGCAGAAAAAAGTCCTCCGCCACCCGGCGCACGGCAAGGGTAATACGTTCCGGACCGCCGAAGTGCTCAATGCTGTCCCGAAGCCGCCGGGACAGAGAGCCACCGGACAGCGCAGAGGAAATGAGCACCCGACCTGCGTGCGTACAGTGACCGTAATTTTCCGAAACGTGCAGGGACATCCCCTTGCGCGCGAGGATCTCGTCCAGAGAACGCACCGCCCGTTCCAGCGCGGGGACGGGCCGCCCCTCAAAAGCGCAGATGACTCCGCCAAAGTTTCGTGCGGCGCATTCCCGCATGATTTCCTGACACAGGATTGCCGAGTCTCCTCGCCCGTCACCTCCCTGTGCCTCCAGCACCATCAGCCCACCTCTCAGCGGCGTAGGCGGGCCAGAGCGGAACAGATGCGCCCCCCGGCCCACACGATAGGCCATATGAGCGATGGTCAGCCCCGTCTCCCGGGCCTGACCGAGCCGATCAGGCGGAGCCATGAGGATCAGCATGTCTTTCAGCGGCATATATGTACGCCCCCTTGTCCAAAATAGGAAAAAATGTTATACTCCTTTTTAAGATATGCGCCCGACCATCCGGGCAGAACAAGGAGGATCACTGCGTGCCTTTTATCCCGTTTCCCACCGCTTTTTATGAGTGCGTGACCCACATCCGTCCGGAAGATCTGACCCGTCGGGGTATCACCCTGCTTCTGGCTGATCTGGACAATACGCTGGTCCCTTATAAGACTCCCCTGCCCACAGAAGCGCTGATCCGCTGGCGAGAAGCGTTGGAGGCAGGCGGCGTAACCCTGTTTCTGCTGTCCAACAGCCGCCGGCCCGGCAGACCCAAGCGCTTTGCCGATGCACTGGGCATCGGCTTCATTGGTCATGCGGGCAAACCCAAGCAGAGGGGATTCCGCTCCGCCATGGAGCAAAACGGACGCACTCCGTCTCAAACCGCCATTGTTGGCGACCAGATTTTTACCGACATACTGGGCGGGACTTTTGCCGGGATCACCACGATTCTGGTGCATCCCATCCGTCTGGCAGGCAATCCCGGCCGCTATCTGCGCTATTGGATTGAAACCCCTTTCCGGCTTGTGGCCCAAAGGAGGGGCCGGCTGTGAGTGCGATTTTCGGTCCCGCGGGAAATGCGGAAGACTTTCCCTATAAATCCTCTGCCGACGCTCCTCGCTGGCTGAAGAAACTGGGGTTGGATTGCTACGAGTACCAGTGCGGCAAGGGCATCCATGTAGGCGAGGATACCGCTCGGGCGGTTGGCATTCAGGCGGTAGAGCACGGCATCTCCATGTCCCTGCACGCCCCTTACTTTATCAATCTGGCCAATCCCGACCCGGACAGCCTTGAAAAGACCACCGGCTACATCACCGGGGCCTGCCGCGTGGCGACACTGATGGGCGCTCAGCGGGTGGTCATCCACTCCGGGGCACTGATGAAGCGGTCCCGGCATGAGGCACTGGACATCGCCCTGCGCTCCCTGAGACACGTCATTTCCGTCTGCGACGACATGGGCTTCGGCCACATCGCCCTGTGTCCGGAAACCATGGGCAAGATCAATCAGCTAGGCAATCTGGACGAGGTGCTGGAGCTGTGCACGCTGGACGAACGGCTTGTCCCCTGTGTGGACTTCGGCCACCTGTACGCCCGCTCTCTGGGTGCGGACGATGGCGTGGAGGCCATGGAACGCATCCTGAATCGGATGGAGCAGATTCTGGGCAAAGATCGGGCCGGCCGTTTCCACAGCCACTTTTCCCACATTGAGTTCACCCCCAATGGGGGCGAAAAGTGCCATCGCACCTTTGTTGAAAGCGGCGGATTCGGCCCGGACTGGACGCCCCTTGCCTCCGCAGTCGCAAAACGCGGCTGGAGCCCCACCTTCATCTGTGAAAGCGCGGGCACTCAGGCGGCGGACGCGCTGGAAATGAAGCGGATTTACCAACGCACGGAAGAGAGGAATGTATGAAACGTACTCTTGCATTTTTAATGATGTTCCTTTTACTCCTGCTCTCGGGTTGTGCACGTACCGCACCCTATGAGGTGAAACACGGGTTTCGGACCTATGTGATTGACCCAGTGGAAGGTACTGTTACCAGAAACGGTCATACCTGTTCCTACGAAGTGACGATCCGCCGCGGCATAAAAACCCGTTTGGTATTGAGATACCCTTCCGGCGAGTGGATGGCAATTGTCGGCACTCCTCACAGCCGCAACCAGCTGGAATACAGCGAGAAGTGGTACTCTCCGCTTGGAAAACCGGATCCGGACCCGGCTCTTTCTGACCTGTGGGCCATACTGGACCTGGAAGACGCGGAACGTCCGGATGCGCGGGTGGAACTCTATGCAGGACTGTCACTCCTGTTGGTGGGGCTATTCTGCGTTTTTTGGCCGGACAAAGTTCCTTTCACAGGAAACTATGAAGACAAGGATAAACCTGCAACGGCCTCCCTTCGTGCCTGCCGGATCATAGGGGCCGTGTGTATTGCCGTCGGGCTGGTGCTGGCAGGATTATACGCGCTGCGTATTACTCTGGAGTTTTATCGGCACGGCGGTTATCCGGTATAATGCGCCGCATGCTCAAAGGAGAAATATCCAATGAATCACATCAAACAGATTGCATCCAGATTGCCGGAATACGGAATGGATGCCATACTGATCACCAGCACCCCCGGGGAGCGCTATGCCATGGGCTTCCATGGAGAAGGGCTTGCACTGATTTCCAAAGAGGATTGCTGGTATTTCACCGATTCCCGATATATCGAAGCGGCAAACAAGTGCATCACAGGTGCCCACATCGACTGTGTGGGCCGCGGCCGCGGACACCGGACGCTGGCGGCGCAGGTCATTCGGGAGCAGGGCTTTGGCAAGGTCGGCTTTGAAAGCGATTCCATGAGCGTGGACGCGCTGGCCCTCTATGAAAAGGAGTTGCCCTGCGCCCTCATCGCCGCTCCGGATTTTCTTTCCCATCTGCGCGCGGCCAAGGACGCAGAAGAACTGGACTTTATGCGCACGGCGCAGAAGATCGCAGACAAGGCCTTTGCCAATATTCTGGACTTTATTCGACCCGGCCTGACGGAGCGTGAAGTTGCCGCCCGGCTGGTGTACGAGCTGATGCTTTTGGGGGCGGAGAAGCCCTCCTTCAACCCCATCGTAGCCGCAGGCGCCAACGGCTCCATGCCTCATGCCGTTCCGGGAGATACGGTCATTGAAAAAGGTATGTTTATCACCATGGACTTCGGCGCTCTGTATCACAGTTACTGCTCCGATATGACCCGCACCGTTTGTATGGGGCAACCCACTGCGGAAATGCGCACCGTGTACGACACTGTACTCAACGCACAACTGGCCGGTCTGTCCGCCGCCCGGGCGGGTATTCCCGGCTGTGAGATCGACTGGGCCGCCCGCGCGGTCATTGACCAGGCCGGCTACGGAGAATACTTCGGACATGCTCTGGGTCACTCACTGGGTCTTGAGATTCACGAAAGCCCCAACTGTTCCCCCGCCGAGCAGACCATCATGCCCGTAGGCGCAGTGGTCTCCTGTGAGCCAGGCATCTACCTGCCCGGTCGATTTGGTGTTCGTATTGAGGACGTGGTCATCCTGCGTGAGGACGGCTGTGAGAATATTACCGCCTCGCCCAAAGAGCTGATTATCCTGTAAGGTACAAAATATTTCCCTTTGAATTGGAGCAAAGCTCTTGCCAAAACCGTTGAAATAGGGTAAAATAAATCGATTATAAATAAACTTAGGAGGATGATTCCTATGGCAATGATTTCCGCCAGCGATTTCCGTAACGGCGTGACCTTCGAAATGGACGGCAAGGTCATGCAGGTCGTTGAGTTCCAGCACGTTAAGCCCGGCAAGGGTGCCGCATTCGTCCGCACCAAGATGAGAAACATCATCACCGGCGGCGTGACCGAAACTTCCTTCAACCCCACCGCCAAGTTCGAGCAGGCCTTCGTGGAGCGCAAGGAGATGCAGTACAGCTACAACGATGGCGATCTGTACTACTTTATGGACATGGAGAGCTTTGATATGCTGCCTATCGGTAAGGATCTGCTGGGCGATGCTTTCCGCTTCGTCAAGGAAGAGGAGATGTGCAAGGTCATGTCCTACAAGGGCAGCGTGTTCGGCGTGGAGGCCCCCAACTTTGTTGATCTGGTCATCACCGAGACCGAACCCGGCTTTGCCGGCAACACCGCCACCAACGTGACCAAGCCCGCCACTCTGGAGACCGGCGCCGAGATCAAGGTTCCCCTGTTCATCAACGAGGGCGACAAGATCAAGATCGACACCCGTACCGGCGAGTATCTGGAAAGAGTTAAGGGCTAATAAAAACCAAGTCTGACTGTAAGGAGGACACTCATATGACCATTTCCGAGAAAGTCGCCTACCTGAAGGGTCTGGCCGAGGGCCTTGATCTGGATGTGGAAAAGTCCAAGGAAGGCAAGCTCATTTCCGTGATGATCGGTATTCTGGAAGAAATTGCCATGTCCATCGAGGATCTGGAAGAAAACGATCTGGACCTGGGCGAGGAGATTGATGCCCTGTCCGATGATCTGGCCGATGTGGAAGAAATCGTCTTTGGCGAGGACTTCGACGAAGACGAGGATGAAGAGGACTACTTCGAGGTGGAGTGCCCCAACTGTGAAGAGCCCCTCATCATTGACGACGAGGTTCTTGCAGAAGGCGTGATCCAGTGTCCCAACTGCGAGGAAAAGTTTTCTCTGGATCTGTCTGACGACACCTGCACCGAGGACGAATAAACCAAACTGAAAATGCGGTCTGCCGTGGCAGACCGCATTTTTTATCAGGAGGAATGGGAATGATCCCCACCTATGAACAAATGGGCGATATGCTGGAAGAGATCGCCGCCGACTTCCCGGACGCCTTTTTCGAGGGGTTGGACGGCGGTATCCAACTGGAGGAAAAAGCCCTGCCCGACCCGGCCTTCCCCCCGGGCGAGATGTATATTATGGGCGAATATTGCCACGACCTGCTGGGCCGCTACATCGTACTCTACTACGGCTCCTTTGCCGCCCTGCTGAAGGAGGAAGACGAAGAAGTCTGGCTGGATGAGATTTTCCTCACTGTGGCCCACGAATTTACCCATCATTTAGAGGATACCGCCATGCTTCACGCACTGGATGACGCAGACGCGAAATTTTTACGGGAAGCTTTGGCCGAATACGAAGCAGAATAACAAGACCGCAGGACATCGTCCTGCGGTCTTGTTTTATTTCAGCCTGGACAGTTCTTTGCGGATGGCCTGTGTGAGCAGGTCCTGCCCCTCGGGGGACTTCAATGCCTCCAGCACAGCTGTGCGGAGCATATCCTGAAAGCCTCTGGACTGGAGCACCGCGTCAAATACTGTTCCTCCTTCTCCTACGCAAGCCGCAGGTTGCGGGGCTGGCTTCACCTTTTTAGGCGTATAGGCGGGTGCCGGTGCATCCTCCTGCGCATAGGCCATATCCATCCAGCTTTGCTGAGTGGTGCGGTCATCGCTTTCCGCGCGCAGATAGAACACGGACACGCCGAAGAAATCCGCCAGTTTCTGCTGCTGCTCCTTGGTGGGCGTCTGCCGACCGGTTTCGAACTTTTCGATGGCGGTACGGGGCAATCCCAGAGCGGCGGCCAGAGCGGGCCGGGAGAGGTCGCGTTCGGTGCGGAGCGCTTCAATGCGCTGTGCCATAGTGACCATGGAATTTACCTCCTGTGATAAACGGCGGGGCCGGCAGCTTGCCGGCCCCGCAAATTCTTTATACTGATTTGATCAGATCTTGTAGACCCAGCCGTGAGGATCGGCCTGACGGCCCCACTGAATGCCGGTCAGCTCGTCATACAGTCGCTGGGTGACGGGGCCGATCTTGCCTCCGTTGATGATGACCTTCTCATTGCCCTCGGCCAGCTCGCCGATGGGAGAGATAACAGCGGCGGTACCGGTGCCCCAGCCCTCTTCCAGAGTGCCGTTCTTGGCAGCCTCGAACAGCTCCTCGGCGGAAATGCGACGCTCCTCCACCTCATAGCCCCAGTCCTTCAGCAGCTGGATGCAGGAACGGCGGGTGATACCGGGCAGCACAGAGCCGTTCAGGTCGGGGGTCAGGATCTTGCCATCCACCTTGAACATCACGTTCATGGCGCCGACCTCTTCAATGTACTTGCGGTGCACGCCATCCAGCCACAGAACCTGAGAGTAGCCACGCTTCTCGGCACGGTTGCCGGCGCGCAGGGAGGCAGCATAGTTACCGCCGGTCTTGGCCATACCGGTGCCGCCCTTGACGGCGCGTACATCCTCGTCCTCGATGTAGATCTTGACGGGGTTCAGGCCTTCGGGATAGTACGCACCCACGGGGCAGACGATGACGATGTACTGCACATGGTGAGAGGAGTGTACGCCCAGAGCAGCATCCACACCGATCATAAAGGGACGGATGTACAGGGAGGTATCCTTCTCATAGGGGACCCATTCCTGCTCCAGTTTGACCAGCTCCACGATACCGGCCAGAGCCAGTTCGTAAGGAATGTTGGGCAGGCACAGACGGTCAGCAGAGTCGTTCAGACGTTGAATGTTGCAGTCGGGACGGAACAGCTGGATAGAGCCGTCGGCAGTGCGGTAGGCCTTCATGCCCTCGAAGATTTCCTCACCGTAGTGCAGAACCTTGGACGCGGGATCGATCTGCAGCGGTCCATAGGGAACAATGCGGGCATCGTGCCAACCCTGACCTTCGTCATAGTCCACGATGAACATATGGTCGGTCATGTACTTGCCGAATACCAACTCGGAAGCCTTGGGTTTCTCCTTCAGGGTGGCAGCGCGGGTGATTTTGATCTCTTGCATGGCGAATGCCTCCTAATAAAAATCTGTCGGTACAGTTTAACACTGTAAAGTACTTTTATTATAGCAACCTCGGAACAAAATCGCAATGGTCAATTGGGATTTTTTGTGGTTTTTCACGCTTCTTTCCCATAATCGACAAAACACAGGTTCAGGTCTACCGCCCCTTCAATACCCGGTACCTGTCCTTTGGCGGTGTACTGCCACAAATCGAAGTGGTAGTAGAAGGTGGGGGCAGTGCGGTATTCCGCCAGCCAGAAGCTGTAATCCTTGAGCAGATCCAGATCATAGTCCAGATAGCCCGCATCCTGATTAAAATAAACCATCGGCGTATATCCGGCCTGCGACACGGTATCACAGAAGGCCTGGGCACACAGGGTCATGGTGCTGCCGGGCAGGCCGTTGGTACGGGCTGAGGAATTGTTCGCAATACGTTCCCAGTCGAAGACCACCGGGAAGGTAATGTCATAGCCCTGAATGGCACCGAGAACAAAATTAGCTTCCTCTCTCGCCTCCCAGACATTTATGGCCTGAGAGAAGAAGTACACACCCACTTGCAGACCGGCCTCAAGTGCTCCGGCAATGTTCTGTCGAAAGCAGGAGTCCTCGGAGATCAGTCCGGACGGCCCATATCCACGGAAGCCCACCCGGATGATAGCAAAGTCGATACCGGAGGCTTTGACCTGCTGCCAGTCGATATCCTTTTGATAGAAGGATACGTCCACACCGGTCAGCGCCGTTTTCCCCTCCTGCGCATAGGTCACCCGCCCGTCAGACACAACGAAACAGGCCGGGTCATATCGACTGAGTCCAACCTGCGTAAAGGCAGGCAACTGCCGATCCTTATAGGTGATGACGGTACCGGGCTGGGCAAAGACCCCATTCGGGTCGGTATCTCCCGCACCCGGACCGGGCGGCAGTGTTCGAATCAGCGCCCACACAGACAGCACAAGAGCCACTACAGACAGGATCAGTGGCAAAATATTCAGAAATCCCGCCCGCTTGACCGGGACTGGCTGGACATCGCAAACAACAGGTTCAGTTGCAGCCTCCGGTTTCTGTTGACGGTACATGTTATACTCGTCCATAAGCACGCTCCTTTCCCACACACAGTACGACAAATTTCTTTTTTCATTATAACAGCCGGCGCCTCCCCGCGCAAGCAGGGAAGATCCGGTACTGTTGGCAGGAATGTTTGCTCCCCGTCTGTTTTTGTGGTATTCTTATCCTAACCTGAGGAAAGAAAAAGGAGTGGTACTATGGTTTGCGGACGCTTTGCCCCCAGCCCCAGTGGGCGGATGCATCTGGGCAATCTTTGGTCGTGCCTGCTGGCCTGGCTGTCCGCCCGCAGCGCGGGCGGCCGCATGGTCCTGCGGCTGGAAGATCTGGATACAGACCGCTGCCGCTCCGAATACTGCGATCAGGTCATGCGGGATTTGGAGTGGCTTGGTCTGGACTGGGACAACGAGCCCGTGTATCAGAGCCGGCGCACGGAAATTTACGCTGAATATTTTTATCAATTGGAACAACAGGGCCTTATCTATCCCTGCTACTGCACCCGGGCCGAGCGACTGGCCGCCAGCGCCCCCCACCGCAGCGACGGTATTACCGTATACGGCGGTCGGTGCCGCCATCTGTCAGAGCAGGAACGGCGGTCTCTTTCTGCCGCCCGCCGTCCCGCATGGCGTGTGGCCGTCCCGGCGGAGGAGTATTCTTTTGAGGATCTGTGTCAGGGGCGGTATACCGAATGGCTGGACCGGGATTGCGGCGACTTCATCCTGCGCCGCTCCGACGGTGTCTACGCCTATCAGTTGGCCGTGGTGGTGGACGATGCCCTGATGGGGGTAACTCAGGTAGTGCGTGGAAGAGATCTGTTGGATTCCACCCCCCGTCAGCTTTGGTTGTGCAAAACACTGGGCTTTGATGCTCCGGAGCACGCCCACGTCCCCCTGCTCCTTGCCCCCGACGGGCGCAGGCTGGCCAAGCGGGACCGGGATCAGGAGCTGGGGCAGCTGCAGCAGCAGTATACTGCTCCGGAGCTGGTGGGCCGACTGGCCCATCTGGCCGGGCTTATCCCGGAATACGGTCCCATCACCCCAACGCAGCTGATTCCCCTGTTCCATTGGAACAAGATCCCAAAAGAAGATCTGGTCGCACGACTATAATAAAAACGCCCCCGGTTCCAATTGGAACCGGGGGCGTTCAGCTTATTCAGATCAGCCCTTGATAGCAGCCTGAGCGGCAGCCAGACGGGCGATGGGCACACGGAAGGGAGAGCAGGACACGTAGTCCAGACCCACCTTGTGGCAGAACTCCACGGAGGAGGGGTCGCCGCCGTGCTCGCCGCAGATGCCCAGCTTCAGCTCGGGACGGGTAGACCGGCCCAGCTTGGCAGCCATATCCACCAGCTTGCCCACGCCGTTCTGGTCCAGACGGGCGAAGGGATCGCTCTCGTAGATCTTGTTGGCGTAGTAAGCATCCAGGAACTTGCCGGCGTCGTCGCGGGAGAAGCCGAAGGTCATCTGGGTCAGGTCGTTGGTGCCGAAGGAGAAGAACTGAGCCTCCTTGG
>SVLE01000048.1 GCA_015068065.1 Oscillospiraceae bacterium
TCGGTCCCAAGGGTTCGGCTGTTCGCCGATTAAAGTGGCACGCGAGCTGGGTTCAGAACGTCGTGAGACAGTTCGGTCCCTATCTGTTGCGGGCGCAGGAGATTTGAAGAGAGCTGTCCTTAGTACGAGAGGACCGGGATGGACATACCTCTGGTGCACCAGTTGTTCTGCCAAGGGCATAGCTGGGTAGCTACGTATGGACGAGATAAACGCTGAAGGCATCTAAGCGTGAAACTCCCCCTAAGATTAGATCTCTCATCCTTTAGGAGTAAGGCGCGTCGTAGACTATGACGTTGATAGGCCAGAGGTGGAAGCGCAGTAATGCGTGCAGCTGACTGGTACTAATCCGCCGAGGGCTTGACCTTAACAATTGTGCAGGCTGGCTTGCGAAGAGTTTGGAATTTGGATGAATCATTGTTCAGTTTTGAGGGTGCAGGATATGCGCCTTTAGCTCAGTTGGTAGAGCAACTGACTCTTAATCAGTGGGTCCCGGGTTCGAGTCCCTGAAGGCGCACCATGGCCCGTTGGTCAAGTGGTCAAGACGGCGGCCTCTCACGCCGCAAACGGGAGTTCGACTCTCCCACGGGTCACCATCCTCGTTTAAAAAGTTTATATTGATTTTAGCAGCGAAAGCTGTTAAGATATACAAGTCGGTGCTGATTGCGATGAGGGTCCACCCGTTCCCATCCCGAACACGGCAGTTAAGCTCATCTGCGCCCACAATACTTGGCTGGCGACGGCCCGGGAAGATAGGTAGTGCCGACACAAAGAGGGTCTGGTCTGACCAGACCAGACCCTTTCATATTCCTCCTTAGCTCAGTCGGTAGAGCACGCGGCTGTTAACCGCGGAGTCGTTGGTTCGAGTCCAACAGGGGGAGCCATAAAAATTAGCGGCTTGTCGCCATTTGCCTGACGGCAAGCCCGCTTTTTATTTAGTGGAACGGTATGGGCCTTTAGCTCAGTTGGTTAGAGCAGCCGGCTCATAACCGGCCGGTCCACGGTTCGAGCCCGTGAAGGCCCACCAATATAGGGGTATAGCTCAGTTGGTAGAGCATCGGTCTCCAAAACCGAGTGCCGAGGGTTCAAGTCCTTCTGCCCCTGCCAGTGTATAAGGGCAGCAATGTCATTTATATAAGATGTAGATGGCGCGGTAGTTCAGTCGGTTAGAATGCCGGCCTGTCACGCCGGAGGTCGAGGGTTCAAGTCCCTTCCGCGTCGCCATCTGCTGCTATAGCTCAGTCGGTAGAGCGCATCCTTGGTAAGGATGAGGTCCCCGGTTCAAATCCGGGTAGCAGCTCCATTGAAACCCTTGAACCGCAACGGTTTGAGGGTTTCAAGCTTTTTATAGAGTTTGTTGGAAAAACGCTGTTTCCAACAATTCTTCCAACAAACTCGTTTTCAGCTACATCAAGAGCTTTGTTTTTGCAATGCGGCAATAAGCAGTTTGGCAATATCGGGATTTTCCTGCAGCAGTTGATAGGCAATGGATGCCTCATCAGCGGCTGCTTTTTTCGTTTCAGCTTGCCGTTTCTGAAAGAAATCTTCCTCCACCTTTTGCGCTAATCGGCGTCGATCCTCGTTATGAGTATGTGCGTAGAGATCTGTCACCATTCTGGATTGTGCGTGTCCCGTGTCGCCCTGTACCGCCTTGATGTTGCCGCTGCTGATTTGTAGTTTCAGCGATGCGCTGCAATGACGAAGACTATGGAATACTACCGGCGTCAAATCATGCTCCTCGATTAAGGCCCGGAGCATGGCGGCGATTTGGCGTTCCTCATAGGGGCGGCCATCTTCGTGGGCAATGACCAGACCATAATCAGCGTACTCGGCACCAATTAACATCTTGAGCGCATCCTGCGTTTCCTTGACCTCGCGGAGAGCCAGTGCCACCGTTCTGGGGAGAAACACCGTGCGGATGCTGCTCTCTGTCTTAGGGGATTTCAGCACCAGCGAGGTCGTGGAGGCGGTTCTCTTCCATTCCGGGAAGGTAAAAATCACCTTGGAGCGGCCTCGACGGTCCAGATCTGCCAAGCTGTCTTTTTGGCAGCGTTTCAGCTCCTTGTTGATCAGAACGTGCGCCGTACCTTCTGCGATACTTTCATCAGAATAGTCCACACAATCCCAGGTCAAGCCCAAAATCTCACCGATGCGCATGGAACAACCGAGAGCCAGAACCATGGCAATATACAGAACCGGATCAGAGCAACAATCCAAAGCACGCTGCGCCTCGCTGGAACTCCAAACGGCTCGCGTTTGGGGCCGGTACTTTGGGAGTGTGACGCGATCTGCCGGATTGTTGGGAATATATTCCCAGATAACAGCCTGATTCAGTGCGCTGCGAAGCAGGGCGTGAGTCTTCTCTATGACGGACAGAGAAACGGTGGCGTCCGTTTTCTTATGTCCTTTCAGAATGACCGCTGGCTTATCCTGAAGGGAATCATAGAACACATCCAAATCGTGGGTCGTGAGATCCTTGACGGCCACATTGCCCAGATATGGCTTGATATAGTGCTCGATACGGTGTCGGCTGTTGGAGAGGAAAGAATCGCCCCAATGGTTCAGACCATACACCTGCACATATTCATCCATAAGATCGCTGACAGTGATATACTTCTTCTTTGCCGTTCGCACTGGAACGGGAACTGGCTTTGGCGGCTGAAATACACCGATGGATTTTTCATATTCAATTTGCGCGATACGAAGATTCGCTTCTTCATAGGAGGGAAATCTCTCATAGAACGGTTTATCATAACCAGGGCAGCGGTAGGAAATTTCAAACTGCTGTCCTTTTTTTCTTGGTTTCATTATTCGTACTCCTTTGCAAACACGGCCTTTGGCCGGCGTCCTCCTCTCTGTTGCATTTCATGGAGTACCCATTCATGCAAAGAGTATAGCACGGGCGGTTGAGTTTATCAGCCGCCCGTGTTCAGGTTACTGGGTGGTCGCTGTCAAATAATCGATCAAGCACTGCTTAGGGATTCTCAACAGGCGGCCTACCTTGACGCTGCGGATCTGCTTCGTCCGTACCAGTTCATAGGCGGTGTTCCGTCCAATGCCGAGAATGGGCATCAAGTCCTCTACACGGAGTGTCAGGGGAAGCTCGTCAAAGGAACGGTACTTATTTTCCATGGCGATCCTCCTTGGGCAGAGAGACCAGATAGATGTTGGTCACATCGGCACGCTCGTGGCCCAGCAGGTGGGAAACCTCGAAATGGGCGTCCAGTGCGTTTGTGCCGTTCTGGATCAATTCCATGTACTTTTCAGCAGCGTAGGTATGTCGAAGCCCGTGGAAGGTCAGCGGACGATTGGCGTCCTCCTGAAAATCCTCACGGTTAGAGTAGATGAAAAACTGAAGCTGATTGATAGCCCGGTCAGTGTGCATATCATCAGGCACCAGCAGCTTGTGTCCGCGCTTGGTGAGTTTCAGCGTCTCGCGCATGGCAATGGTGATCTGGTGGTTGATAGGGACGGTGCGGATCTTGCCGCCCTTGCCCTTGATGGTGATGGTATTCTCTCGCAATGCCTGTTCCGCCGTGGCCGTGTCGATGCGGAAGCACTCGTGGATGCGCAGACCGGCATAGCGGGCCAGATACAAAGCCAGAATGTAGTCCCAGCGGTCAATCGCCATGGCCCTGCCCAGCATCTTGCTAAATTCCACGTTGCTCCAGGTGCGATCCGTGCCACCGAAGCAGCGACGCTCCAGTTCTACCGCCAGTTCATCATTGCCCGGCAAACGGTATTTGGGATTGCTCATCTTATCATGGAAAAATCGGATGGCAGCAAGATCGGTCTTGATGGTGCTGGCAGCCTTGCCGTTCTCCTGCATCCAGAGGACGTAGGAGGTCAGATGCTTGCCGCTGATATTGGTCAGCTTCTGGAGGTGGTATTCATCAGCCAGATAAGCGCAGAACCGCTTCATGGCCTGATAATATCGATCCTTGGTACGGAAGCTGCCCTGACGATTGTGTCGTGCCAACTTATCCAACTGATTAACGAGAGCCTGAAAAATGCCCTGATTCTGAATTTTCATAGTCATATATAAAATCTCCTTATCGATCATAGTAAGTCCATATTAGAATCCATTGGAAATCAGATGCTTTATGATTTCCATAGCGTATCTGCGCGTTGGATTCTTATGAGACGTGCCGATGTGCCAAGTACAGCGGCTTCCGTGAAAATCTGTTTTCACGGAAAAGTAGTATCAGACAGGCGCAGTTCACCCATTGGCAAAATCTCCTGTTTCCGCCTAATTTCCAAGGAAACGTCCAACGATCCAACCACTCATAGAACCGTGAACCCCTTGCGGCAGAGCGGCTTCAGAATACGAAGCAGCTCAGTTACGGAAACCTGTCTCTCTTTGATTTTGAACCAGGTCAGTACGAACACAGTACGGAGGTAATGACCTCCGCTCCAAAGAGCGACTGCTGACACAACCGCTGAACTCGGCTGCAGTTGGTTACAAGTTGTCACCAACTGCCTGTGTCGTTTGATCCGTCCGGCTGCGGATCAGGGGATTGCTGTTCCTGCGCTGCCGGGGCCACGCTCTCACCATGGCGCACAGGTCGGGAGCTTGCCGAACTCCCTTGACGGTTTCTCTGCCGTACCGTCCAACGGTTTCCACGTTGTTCTATGATCGATAAGTCTTAGTATTCATTTTCGGCATTCCTGCCGTGCCGTGGTTGGCATCCCACAGCGATCCATTTCAAAAATCTATATAAAAAGACACGGAAAGAGGCGGCATCATCCATGGAAACCGTCATACTTTTCGTGTCTTGAATCTTCGGTGTTATTCAATTCCTGCCGTGCCGTGACCGGCACGCTTCATTTTCGTTCGATGTCTTTTTGAGGAGACGAATGGGCGCACTTCACCCTTGTTCCGTCGCTGTTCCTCCCTAACTTACTCCGCCCTAACTTACTCCGCCCTAAGATACGGGTTCAGTTTATCAAAATCTTGCAGGTTTGTATAGTTGCACTTTTTGCACCCATCCCATGCTGCTTCCTGATAACCTTACCTTAAATACAATGCCAGTTTAACAAAACAAGGCTTGCCTGTATAGTTGGAGTTTTTCCATAGTGGAATCAAAATTGCTGCTTTGCTACAGCTCACAACTTAATAAGCTCCCATGGGGAGAACACATCTAATAAATCACAGCATCAGAATACACCGATTTGGGCATGGCGAAAACAATACCTGAATCTGCTTTCCTGACGAAAAATACACACGATTCCTGCTGAAACCGTAGTTGCCGTTGCTGCTTGCGTTGGCTCACTGCTTAACAAGACCCATTCCGGGGAAGTTGATTGAATGATACAGTGGCAGTTTACCATACCGTATGGCATTGGTCTATGATACCAAAATCTACTCCACTTTCTGCAAATTGCTTGCTGGAGCAATGAAGTTTACGTTATACGACGATTTAAGTGACATTCTGGCAAAGGCGGATTACATTACGAATGCGTTATGCGTAATTGTGCCTAAAAGAAAAAAAGATGCAAAAAGTCTGCGTCACTCAAACTTTATGCGTCCTGTTAGGGACAATATCTTTCCTTGATGCAACGCCGTTTGACGACTATTTTGAAATCAGGCGAACAAATAAAGCAACGGTTCAAAGTCTAATGCAGACTCTGAACCGTTGCTTTTTTGTGCTCACGCTAACTAAAGCCTATTTTTATTTCAGCTGAACCTCTGGTCAGTAGCAAATGCCCACCTCCAACGCTACCGGCTCCGTCAGGTGGAAATCTGCATACCTGCAAAACCAACACTCTGCCTGTTTGGGCGATGCATTGCGTCTAGGTGTAAAGGCGGGGCATCTTTGTCGGGGCCAGACGCTGCCGTTTCGCTTTGGCTCTGGCAGCACATCTTGTAAAACCTGCACAATCATTTGGAATCACCTTTTCCTCAATTCACCGTTATATCCTCCGTGGGATGAACAGCTCTCTGTCTGAAATCGCCTTCGTACAGGCGGCGCCGCAGTAGGGATGCCGATATGTATTTTCTTCATTATGACTTCTCTTCGCTATTCAAGGTTTGCTGAACCGTTTTCCGCCACCGGAGATGGCATCCTGGGGACAGACCAACACGCAGAGATGACAGCCCACACAGGCCTTGCCGTCCAGAATGGGCTTACGCTCCGAAGGATCAAACCGGATCGCCTGATGTCCGCCGTCCAGACAGGAGAGATAGCAACGCCCACAACCAACGCACCGCTCCCGATGGAATTTCGGGAAAATCACAGTATCCCGCTCCAAGGCATCGGTGTTTACCACGTTCTCCACCGCTTGGCCGATCAGATTAGATACACTTTTAATTCCGCGCTGAGCCATATAGATTTGAAGCCCCATAATCAAATCATCAATGATCCGGTATCCATATTGCATGACCGCTGTGGTCACCTGTACGCTCCCTGCGCCCAACAGCAGAAATTCCAACGCATCCTTCCATGTCTCGATGCCACCCATACCGCTGAGGTGGTAGCCTTTCAGTTCCGAATCACCGGCCAGCTCCGCAATGAAACGCAGGGCGATGGGCTTGACTGCAGTACCGGAGTAACCGCCCAGAGAGGATCGGCCCCGGACGGAGGGAGCTGCCACATAAGTGTCCAAATTGACGCTGGTAATACTTTTAATGGTGTTGATGGCGGCGATACCGTTGGCGCCGGCGTCAATGGCGGCACGGGCCATGGGCCGCATATCGGCCACATTGGGCGTCAGCTTTGCCAGCAGAGGGAGACTGCTCCCCCGCCGGACGGCACGGGTGTACTGAGCAACCGCTTCCGGATCCTGTCCCACATCAACACCGACCCCTTTCGCCTCCATATGGGGGCATGAGAAGTTACATTCGATCACATCAGCCCCAGCCTCCGTCACCGCTCTTGCCAGATGTTCCCACTCTGCCTCGTTCCGCCCCATGATAGAGGCCAGCAAGATCTTGGAGGGGTAATCCCGCTTGAGACGAGAGAATATCCCCAGGTTTTCCTCCAGTGCGTGGTCGGAGAGCTGCTCGATATTCTTGAATCCGTAAAAGGCGCCGCTGTTGTCCTTGAGGGCGGAAAACCGCGGTGAAGCCTCGTGGATATCCATGAGGCCGATAGTTTTGAAGGCTGCCCCGGCCCAGCCTGCATCAAAAGCTCTGGCGCACATCTCATAGGTGCTGGCCACTACGGAGGAGGACAGCAGAAATGGATTTTCTATGGAGATGCCGCACATCTCACAGGATAAATCTACCTCCGCATAGCGGGGAGCTTCCTCCATTTGTTCTGCATCTTGCCGTAAGCAGTTCATCAGTTGCGGGATGCGTACTCCTGCGGGACAGGCTTGGACACAGGGGCCCGCGCACCCATTACAGGCGTTTTCCGGCAGCAGTTGGGCAGCTCCGTCTGCGTTTTCAAATCGAATCGCCCGGAGCAGTCGTGCCGGATCCATTTTCGGGCAAGCTATGGTACATGGCGCCGCATGGCAGAGCAGACACCGATGTAGCTCGTTCTTTTCTGCGGAGAGTTGATGGTTTCGTAGCATTATTTCCATCCTCCATATCCGTTATCTGATTTTTCTTTTGTCGGACCAAGGTAGCGTAGGCCAAGCATGGTAATGTCATCAAATTGCGGTGCGTCTCCAACAAACGCATCCACATCATCCTTGACGATTTTCAGTAGCGTCTCCGGCCCACTGTCTGCATGGGCATTGAGGGTATCAAACAGACGCTGATCTCCGTAAAGCTGCTTACTTTCGTTTGCAGCCTCTGTCACACCGTCTGTATAGAGATAGACCGCATCTCCCGGAGACAACTCCAGACTGGCGGGGCGATAGCGCATTCCTTCCATCCCAGCCAAGATAAAGCCGGACCGGGTTCGGAGAAACTCATATTTCCCGCCGTGCCGCAGCAGGGGTGGATTGTGTCCGGCATTCACATAGGCGAGATGACCGGTGGACAGCTCCAGCACCCCCATCCAGGCAGTGACGAACATCCCCTCATCATTGGCCTCGCAGAGCAAACGATTCACCTCAGTAAAAACCTCCTCCGGCTGTGTTCCTTGCTGTGCATGATCCTTGATCAGCGTCTTGGCAATGACCATGAACAGAGCCGCCGGAATTCCCTTACCGGAAACATCAGCGATAACCACTGCCAGATGGTCGTCATCCACCAGAAAGAAGTCGTAGAAATCGCCGCCTACTTCCTTTGCCGGGTTCATGGTGGCATAGATGTCAAATTCCGTCCGCTCGGGGAATGCGGGGAAAATACAGGGGAGCATGGAGGTCTGGATATGGGTGGCCACACTCAGTTCCGAGGCGATTTGCTGTTTCTCCGCACTGTCTTTTATCTGCCGTTCCAGGAGTTTCCGTGTCCGGTCCGCCAGTGTCGTACAGATGGAGGTCAGGCCGCAGAGGATCAGGCTGCGGGGCAGGATATAGAATATCACCACCCGCCGGATGGTGTTCGCTGTGACCACCCGGGGGCCGCTTGTGTCTATTGCGTACAGTAGGTTGCTGTCCCATTCGCCCACATGGACGCCAATGAGTAACGACACCGCCATGCACACCACGGAGACAGCCAGCAGTCTGTAAGAAAACCTCTTGGAGTAGTAATGACAGCCCAAAATAATGGGCGCCGGCCATGCCATAACAGCGTGCTTGGGCAGAGCGGCAGACATGAGTGTGATCCCCAGGATGCAGCACAGCAGGATGTAGAACTTCAGTCTGGGGGAATCCCTGTCCAGCAGACGGAGCAACAGTGTCGGGAGCAGAAACAGCACAATTCCTCCGATAGCAGCAATGGCCATGATTACAGGTGGAACGATAAACAGGTGGAGAAGGTTCATCGCCCAGATGACCGCCACTACAACGGCAAGCACCTGCATACATCTTGCAGCATACAGGTTGGCCTCTTTTTCATTCTCCGCAAAGGCGGCGGAATAGTCAAGTTCGCTCATCATACCACCTCTTATGTATCATCCCTGTCATATGAGAAAATACTTATTTGATTGTAATGATATCCACAAAGCCGGTGACCTCAAATACTTCCATAATGATTTCGCTGACATTTATGATTACCATTTCTCCGCCCTGCTTCTGCATTTGCTTCTGGGCCGCCAGAAGTACACGAAGACCAGCGGAGGAGAGGTATTCCAGTTTTTCCAGATCCAGAACCAATTCTTTTACCTCATACAAACAGATCTTGAACTCGTTTTCCAGCTGCGGGGCGGTGGTGGTGTCCAGACGATCCTCCAGGGCCAGCACCATTTTGTCGCCATCCATTTTTTTGCTGATCGTCATTGTAATTTCCTCCTCAATTAAATCATTGTATTGTGAAATGTTTTATGGACTGTAATGGCAACCTTATCACGCCGCAGGCCAACCCGCACATCATCGGCCAAATGGTTCAGTATGGATGTTTCCAGTTCGTCCCACTTTATGGCCTTCCGTTCCCGGGCGATATAGTTGCGCATCCGAACCAGTGACCATTCATCGGAAGCATAGTCGCCAAAGCCACCGGCATAGGCTTTTTCTCGCCCGGCGGAATCTCCGCCCCGGCTGTACCAGTCAGCAACCATACGCAGCTTTCCCACAACGCCTTGGTACAGTGTGTTTTCTCCTGTAGACGATGTCTCCAGCAGCTTCTTCTGAGCCCGCTCTCCCACGGGGAATGTTTTGGCAGAGAGCTGGAGACGGTATTCTCCATCTTTTAGCTCAATGACGAAAGAACCATCCCGCACCTCCGTCACTCCGTTGACCACGCCCAGAAGTTCTTCCGCCAAAAGGCGAAGATGCAGGGCCTGTTTGCCTTTCAAACCAGTTTCGTTCGCAAATTGGTCGGTTTCCCGCAAAGCATCCGCTGTGGTCTTGCGGCTGCCATCGATGGGACAAGTTACTGATGATGCCATATGGTCCATCCTCTCTCCGTTCATTCAATCTCTTTTTTAATGGTCAGAATGTTCCTGCCGTCCTCGTAGGCATAGTCCACCTGATCCATGATCTTCTTTACCAGCAGGATGCCAAGCCCGCCGATTTCCCTTTCGCTTGCGCTGAGCGTGGTATCCGCATCCGGCTTTTCCAGCGGATTAAAGGGACGGCCCCGGTCCAGGAACCGAATGGTCACAGCAGGCGGGTCGCCATCAATGTCCACGCCGATTTCCGCTTCTCCAACTTCCGGATGATACGCATAGCTGGATATGTTGACAAAAATCTCCTCTACGGCCAGCCGCATCTGCATCCGAGCTCTTTTTGGACAGTCGATCGCCTCCAGCTTTTTCTCAATAAAAGCGTTGACAGTCTCAAGTGCCGCCGATTCCGCGGGTACAGTGATGATCTCCACGGCATTACTACCTCCGTTCAAAAGGAATGATCAGCATGTCTATTTTCTCCGAAGCATCTCCACATCCAAACGGTCCAGAGAACCAGCCAGCTCCACCAGCTCCGCCTGCAGGCAGAACAGATTGACGGCAGTCCCAAAGAACTCGAGGATCACATTCAGTGCAATGGTGATCGCCACAGCCTCAGCAGGAATGT
>SVLE01000049.1 GCA_015068065.1 Oscillospiraceae bacterium
TGATCGCCCTGATGGAAAAGGCCGCCTGGACCTCCATCGCCCCCCATTTGGCTGAGGGCGAGAGCACGGTTGGTACTAAGCTGAATGTCTCCCACCTGTCCGCCACCCCCATGGGCATGAAAGTCTGGGCGGAGAGCGAAGTCACTGCGGTGGACGGCAAGCGCATTGAGCTGAAGGTGTCCGCCTACGATGAAAAGGGTCTGATCGGCGAGGGTACCCACGAGCGCTTCATCGTCACCGACGAGCGTTTTCTGGCCAAAACCGCCCGGAAGCTGGAGGACTGAGAGATGTCCATCGAACTGGTACGCAATTTCTTCCGCCCTCTGGGCCGGGAGCAGGACATTCTGGAATTTCCTGTCTCCAGTGCCACGGTGGAGCTTGCCGCGCAGGCAGTGGGTGTTATCCCCGCCCGCATTGCAAAAACGCTGTCCTTTCTTGTTGACGACGGCTGCGTGCTCATCGTAGCCGCCGGAGATGCCAAGATCGATAACGCCAAGTACAAGGCCATGTTCCACACCAAGGCAAAAATGCTCACCCCGGAGCAGGTCAGCCAGTTCACCGGCCACGCCATTGGCGGTGTGTGCCCCTTTGGCAACCCTGAGGGCGTGAAAACCTATCTGGACGTGTCCCTCAAGCGCTTTGAAACTGTATTCCCTGCCGCAGGCAGCAGCAATTCCGCCATTGAGCTGACCTGTGAGGAGCTGGAAAAGTATTCCAACAGTCTTGACTGGATCGATGTGTGCAAGGCCTGGCAGGAGGAGGAATAACAATGGAACTGAAAGAATGTGTCCTTACCCGGCGCAGCGTGCGTAAATTCCTCGATAAGCCCGTGGACCATGCAACGCTGGAACAGGTCATCGCCACCGCCGCCTACGCCCCCTCCTGGAAAAACACCCAGATCAGCCGCTACATCGCCATTGAAGACCGGGCCATACTGGACACCATCTGCCAGGACTTCCTGCCCGAGCATAATGCCAACATCGTGTCCGGCGCTCCCCTGCTCATCGCCCAGACCTTCATTAAAAACCGCTGCGGCTTTGATCGGGACGGCAGCTACACCACCGAGCGCAAGGACGGCTGGCAGCATTATGACTGCGGTATCGCCGCTCAAACCTTCTGCCTTGCTGCTCACGACGCGGGGCTGGGCACGGTCATCATGGGTATCTTCCCCTATGAAGAACTGGGTGCGTTCCTGAACGTACCCGAGGAGCAGGAGCTTATGGCCCTGATCGCCGTGGGCTGGCCTGCCGAGCAGCCCATCGCCCCCAAGCGTAAGGACGTGGAGACGCTTCTAAAATATATCTAAACAACACAGCCCCGACTGCTTATGCAGTCGGGGCTGTTCTTTGCTATCAGGTATTATGATCGCTCACATGGAACTGTTTCAGGTTACCGATCTTGGCACTTCTTGCATCCAGCTCCTCCATCACGGCCTCCAGAGGAATGCCGGACTGAACCATCATGACGGTCAGGTGGTAGATGAGGTCAGAGATCTCACCCACCGTATCCTCCTGCACGCCGTTCTTAGCAGCGATGATGGTCTCGGCACACTCCTCGCCCACCTTCTTGAGGATCTTGTCCAAACCCTTGTCAAACAGATAGCAGGTGTAGGAACCCTCCTGAGGGTTGGCCTTGCGGTCCTCAACCACCGCATAAAGGTTCTTCAAAGTATCATTCATGTTGCTCGCTCCTTAGAATTCAATCTCGTTGAAAAAGCAGCTGTCCTTCCCGGTATGGCAGGTAGGCCCGTCCGGGATGCAGAAGTACAGCAGGGTATCCGTGTCGCAATCGGTCATGATTTTCTTCACATGCAGAAAATTGCCCGACGTGCCGCCCTTGTTCCACAGCTCGTTGCGGCTGCGACTCCAGAACCATGCGGTTTTAGTCTTCAGGGTCAGCTCCACTGCCTCTTTATTGGTGAAGCCCAGCATAAGAATATCTTTGGTCTGCTCGTGCTGAATGATGACCGGGATCAGGTCGGACTTTTGAAAGAGTTTATCCAGATCAAACATATATCTCACCTCGCCGGGATGTTCCGGCCACGCAGGTATTCCTTTACCTGAGGCACGGTCAGTTCACCAAAGTGGAACAGGGACGCGGCCAGCGCGGCGTCACAGCCGGTCTGCTCGAACATTTCAGCAAAGTGAGCAAGGCTACCGCAGCCGCCGGAGGCGATGACCGGGATGGAGACCACGTCAGTGACTGCCTTGAGCATTTCCACGTCAAAACCGGACTTGGTACCGTCGGTGTCCATGGAGGTCACCAACAGCTCTCCTGCGCCCAACCGTTCACACTCTTTGGCCCACTCCACTGCGTCGATACCGGTGGGATTGCGGCCGCCGGCGGTATAGACCTCGAAGGAGCCATCCTCACGCCGTCTGGCGTCGATGGCCACCACCACACACTGGCTTCCGAACCGCTCTGCGGCCCGGGAGATGAGGCTGGGGTCCTTGACCGCCGCGGAGTTGACGGAGATCTTGTCCGCACCCGCCCGCAGCAGACGCTGAAAATCCTCCAGCGTGCGGATTCCGCCACCCACGGTCAGAGGGACAAACACCTGTGCCGCGGTGCGCTCCACCACATCGGCCACGGTATCCCGAGCATCGCTGGTGGCAGTGATGTCCAGAAAGACGATCTCGTCTGCCCCCTGCTGTGAGTAGTAAGTGGCCAGCTCCACCGGGTCACCGGCATCACGGATATTTACAAAGTTGACTCCCTTAACCACACGTCCGTCCCGGACGTCCAGACAGGGAATGATGCGTTTTGCTAACATGGAGTTCCCTCCGCTCTCTTACTTCTGCGCTCCTGCGTCAGCTGCTGCCTGAGCCAGATCGATGGTACCGGCGTAATAGGCCTTGCCGATGATGGCACCGTACAGCTCCATACCGGCCAATTTGCAAATGTCTTCATTGTTGGACACGCCGCCGGACGCAATAATATTGCAGTCAACGCTCTTTTGTAGCGCAGCCAGTTTTTCAAAGGCAGGTCCCTGCAGCGTTCCATCCGTTTCAATGTCTGTAAAGATAATTGTCTTTACACCAACACTCTGCATCTGACGAGCGAAATCAAGATAATCCAGGCCGGAATCCTCGATCCACCCGGCCGTTTTGACCTTTCCGTTCTTGGTATCGATGCCAACGGCAATGCGCTCACCGTACTTTTCCACGGCCTCTTTTACAAACTCGGGTTTGCTCACCGCGGCAGAGCCGATAACAGCCCGGTACACACCCAGAGCAAAGACCTCTTCCAGATCGGTCATGGAACGGATGCCGCCACCCAGTTCCACCTTCAGGCCCACGCTTTCCGCAACGGTGCGGACGATGTGGGCGTTTTTGCGCACGCCGTCTTTAGCTCCGTCCAAATCCACCATGTGAATATACCGGGCACCTGCCTCGTAAAAGGCTTTGGCCGTGGCAACGGGGTCATCGGCAACCTGATGGACCGTGTCAAATTCGCCCTTGTAAAGGCGAACCACTTTATTATCCTTTAAATCAATGGCAGGCAAAATGATCATTTGTTCAACGCTCCGAAGTTCTTTAATATCTGCAGGCCCACGTCGCCACTCTTTTCCGGGTGGAACTGACAGCCGAAGAAGTTACCGTTCTGCACCGCAGCTACCACATCGCAGCCGTGGTCTGTGGTGGCAACCACCTGACCGGGATTGCAGCTCTGGGCACTGAAGGAGTGGACGAAATAGACGCAGGCTCCCTCGTCGATTCCTGCAAACAGGGGTGAGGGGTTTGGGAAACGCAGGCTGTTCCACCCGATGTGGGGCAACTTCAGCCGGGTGTGAATACGGTCACACACACCTTGAATCACGCCAAGTCCCTCGCAGGAACGCACCTCAGTTCCTCTCTCAAGCAACAGCTGCATGCCAAGACAGATACCAAGCACCGGCTTACTTCCCCCCTGCTCCACAACTACCTTGTCAAGGCCGGGAGCCCGCAGTTTGTCTGCCGCGTCAGGGAACGCGCCTACGCCGGGGAGCAGGATGGCATCTGCCAGTTCAATTTCTCTTGCGTCACTGGTAATGCGGGTATCTACACCCACATAGGAAAAAGCATTGGACACGCTTTTCAGGTTGCCAACACCGTAGTCAATAATGGCGGTATAGCCCATGTTACAGCACTCCCTTGGTGGACACCACGCCCTCGCCTTCCACTTTCACAGCATCCTTGATGGCAAGGCCCAGAGACTTGTAAAGTCCCTCAGTGATGTGGTGGGCGTTGACACCGTAATGACACTTCTGGTGCAGGGTGATTCCCGCATTGAAGGAAATTGCCCGCATGAATTCCAACGTCAGGCAGGCATCATACTCCCCGATCATGGGCTGGGGCATATCCGCGTCAAAGACCAGATATGGCCGGTTGGAGAAATCCAAGGCGGTAAAGCACAGAGCCTCGTCCATGGGCACATAGGCACTGCCAAAGCGACGAATGCCTTTCTTGTCTCCAAGCGCCTCTTTCAAAGCCTGACCCAGCACGATACCGGTGTCCTCCACCGTGTGGTGTCCATCCACCTGAAGGTCGCCCCTGACGGTCAGCTTCATGCCCCAACCTGCATAAAAGGCCAGAGCGGTAAGCATGTGGTCAAAGAAGCCGATGCCGGTGGACACCTGCACCTGGCCGCCGTCCAGAGCCAGCTCCAGAGCGATGTCAGTCTCTTTTGTTGTTCTTGTGATGGAAGCAGTACGCATGGGTACTCCCCCTCCTTACTCAAATCGAACTTTGATGGAATTTGCATGGGCGGTGAGTTTTTCACTTTCCGCCAGCGTAATGATCTTGTCCTTGATTGGGTCAAGAGAATTCTGATCAAATTCAATGATGCTCATGGTCTTTAAAAAGCTGTCCACAGACAGGGGCGAGAAGAACCGGGCCGTGCCGCTGGTGGGCAGCACGTGGTCGGGTCCTGCCAGATAGTCGCCCAGCGGTTCGGGCGACCAGCCGCCCAAAAAGACCGCACCGGCATTTTTAATATCCGGAAGCAGAGCCCGGGGATCACGGGTGACAACTTCCAGATGCTCGGGAGCGATCTCGTTGGAAAGTGCCACACACTGGGCAAGCTCCTCGCACACAATGGCACAGCCAAAGTCTCGAAGAGAAATCTCCATAATTTCAGAGCGCTCCAAATAGCCCGTCTGACGGACTATTTCGGCATCCACCGCTTCGGCAAGAGCCTCGCTGTCCGTCAGCAGCACGGCAGAAGCCATGCGGTCATGCTCTGCCTGACTGAGCAGGTCGGCAGCTACAAACTTAGGATCAGCGGAGTCATCAGCGATGACCAGCACCTCAGAGGGTCCGGCCACCATATCAATATCCAGCGCACCGTAGGCCATGCGTTTGGCCGCTGCCACAAAGGCATTGCCCGGGCCAACCAGCTTGTCCACTCTGGGGATGAAACCGGCACCGTAAGTAAGGGCAGCCACCGCCTGAGCGCCGCCCACGGCGATGACCCGGTCAACCCCGGCAATTTTGGCCGCGGCCAGTACGGCATCGTTTAAGTTTTCCGTGGGAGGGGTGACCATGACGATCTCATCCACACCGGCCACCTTGGCAGGTACAGCGTTCATCAGAACGGAACTGGGATAGGCCGCCGTTCCTCCCGGAACGTAAATACCTACGCGGGACAGACCGCGCACCACGCGGCCCACGCGGCCTCCGTCCGGGGAGTTCCATTCTACCGTCTTGGCCAGCAGCCTTTCATTGTAGTCCCGGATGTTGGCTGCAGCGTGTTCCAGCGCTTCAATCAACTCTTTAGGGCAGTTTTTGTAGGCCTGTTCCAACCGCTCCGGGCCGATCTCATAAGGAGCGGTGCGGTCAAACTGCACGGAATAGCGCTCTACCGCTGCAAAGCCCTCTTCCTTTACAGTCTGCATAATATCCGCGACAGCGCGGTCGATATCCGCATTTTTCTGGGCGGCTCTGGCGCGCATGGCAGCAAGTTGTTCCTGCTCTGCCCTGCCGTCAGCCTTGATGATTCGGATCATGCTCTTCTCTCCCCTTCCCGCTCGCACTTTTCAATAAAGTCGGTAAGCTGCGCCTTGTGCAGCTTCATGCTGGCCGTGTTGACGATCAGCCGGGCGGATACTTCCGCAACAGTCTCAATGGGGATCAGTCCATTGGCCTTCAGTGTGGCGCCTGTCTCTACGATATCGACGATGGCATCGGTCAGCTCCAGAATGGGGGCAAGCTCTACGCTGCCCTCAATTTTGATGATGTCAACGTCCATACCCTTTTTCTCAAAAAAGGCACGGGTGACCTCGGGATACTTGGAGGCAATACGCCGGGTCTTATAAGTTCCGTAAAAGTCACTTCCCTCTTTCACTGCAAGGGCAAAGCGGCACTTGCCAAAGTTCAGGTCCAGCACTTCATAAAAGGCGCCGCCCTTTTCCAGAATGGTGTCCTTACCCACCACACCCAGATCGCACACACCATGCTCCACATAGGTGATAACGTCTGGGGCTTTGGCCAACACCGCATCCAGAGGATAGTTTGGAATCGAGTGGACCAGTCGGCGGCCCGGATCCTTGATGGGAGAGCAGTCAAGGCCCATGGCCTCAAATATCTCCACCGATTTATCCTGCAGTCTGCCCTTGGTCAGGGCAATACGCAAACGCTCGCTGCTCACAGACTTACCACCCTTTCTCCATCTTTGTCAAAGACCAGCACACTGTCCGCACCCTTATCGACGGCCAGTGCTATGCTGTCGGTAAGTGTGGCGCAGGAGGACAGCTCGCAGGTGCCGGCGGGACGGCCATCCACCGCTTCCAGTGCCTGAGCCAGATAGCCCGGCTCATAGTGGACGATGGTACGCAGTACAGGCAACGCAGTCTCAGGCAGGGTGTGGGCCACAGCGTCCACATCCACGCAGAAGCCGGTGGCCTGAGCTTCCCGGCCAAAAACCTCTACCAGATGGTCATAACGGCCGCCGGACAGAACCGCCTCGCCCGCGCCTTCCACATAGCCGCGGAACACCACACCGGTGTAGTAGTCGATCTGGTGCACCATGCCCAGGTCAAAGCGCACATACTGGCCGTAGCCGGCGGCAGACAGCTCATCATACAAAGAACGCAGGTAGTCCACCGTATCCGTCTTTCCTGCCAGCTTTTCCGCCTCAGCCAGTACCTCCACCCCGCCAAACAGGCGGGACAGGCGCTTCAGCGCGGCACAGGCGCTGTTGCCCTCGTAGGGTGCAAGCAGGTCGTTCAAAGCCGCAAAGTTCTTGCCCTCGATATAGGCGCGCATCTCCTCCACAGTCTCATCGTCCAGTTCCATGCGATCTGCCAGATCACGGAAAAACTTGGCGTGGCCCAGCTCCACGTGGAAGCGGGATGCTCCGCAGGAACGCAGGGCGTCGATGGCGGTAACGATGATCTCAAGGTCCGCCTTCATACCGTCTGCGCCGATCAGTTCCACGCCGCACTGGGGGATCTCACGGTTTCCGCCGTTGTGGGCGGGGTTGGAGCGATATACCTTCTGATCGTAATACAGCCGCTGAGGCAGAGGCAGAGAGCGCAGCTTAGTAGCCGCCACCCTGGCAATGGGAGTGGTGGAGTCGGGACGCATGACGCAGATCTTGCCGCTCAGATCTCCCACCTGCAGCATCCGCTCCTGAGGGATGGCGCTGCCGGACAGGGCAAACAGATCATAAAACTCGGTGTCCGGAGTGGACACTTCCAGATATCCCCGCTGGCGGAACAGGCGGATCAGCCGCCCCTGTACCTCGCGCCGCTCCTGACACTCGGCAAACAGGCGATCCCGGGTTCCCTCGGGGGTGTTAACGGTCATTCTCACGGATATTGCTCTCCTTGCAGATGAAGATGGGGCGGTTCTTGACCTCCAGATAGGTTTTGGCCAGATACTCGCCCAAAATACCAATGCTCAGCAGCTGCAAACCACCGATGAGCAGGATAATGCACACCAGAGACGGCCAGCCCGCTACGGGGTCTCCAAACATCAAAGTTCGGACCACGATAAACACAATGAACAGGAACGCCAGTACGCAGCAGATGATACCGGACACAGCTGCAATGGCCAGAGGGGCGGCGGAAAACGCTACAATGCCCTCGATACTGTAGAGAAGCAGCTTCCAGAAAGACCACTTGGTCTCCCCGGCCGCCCGCTCCACATTCTCATACTCCAGCCACTTGGTCTTGTAGCCGACCCAGCCGTACAGGCCCTTGGAAAAGCGGTTGTACTCCCCAAGCTCCAGCAGAGAGTTGACGAACTGACGGGTCATCAGTCGGTAGTCCCGCGCTCCGTCCACCATCTCCGTCTTGGAGATACGGCGCATCAGCTTATAGAAGCACCGGGCAAAGAAGGAACGGATGGGCGGTTCTCCCTTTCGGGTCACCCGGCGGGTGGCAACGGAGTCGTAACCCTCGTTCTTGATGACCGCCATCATCTCCGGCAACAACGCAGGGGGATCCTGCAGGTCGGCATCCATCACCGCAACATAGTCGCCGGACGCATGGGTAAAGCCGGCGTACATGGCCGCCTCCTTGCCGAAGTTGCGGGAAAAGCTGACATATTTCACCCGCTTGTCCTGCCCGGCAAGGTCCTTGACCACCTTCATGGTGCCGTCCCGGGAACCGTCGTCCACAAACAGGAACTCAAACTCATACTCCTCCATCAGGTCGGCCACACGGGTGACCTCCTGATAGAACAGGGGCAGCACTTCTTCTTCGTTGTAACAGGGTACGATCAAAGAGATCTTTTCCATCATGTTACCTCCGGGCGTACTACGCCGTTTCTTTAGCGCTTTACCACGCTAATATACTACATTGTCTGCTGTATGTCAATAACAGGATGACCAAATATGAACCGCTGTACCTGACATCTGCTGTGCTACTTGGTCAGAACATGGAAAACAGGTCGATCTGGCTGGTCTCGGGCAGGCTGCCGAATGCGCCCGCTACCTTCAAAAGCTCGATATGGGACTTGGATACCTTGGGACAGGCGGCGGAAACTTCCTCGATAGAGATAAACTCCTTGCCCTTGCACTGCTCTTCAAGAGAGCGGGCCGCCGTCTCACCCAGTCCGGCCACGGACACAAAGGGAGGCAGCAGAGTCCCCTTCTCCTCATCCACAGAGAAGTTGATGGCCTTGGAGCGGTAGATGTCCATGTGCTCAAAGTTGAAGCCACGCAGATAGAATTCGTAGCACACCTCCAGCGTGGTGAGCATGTCCTGCTCCACGGCGGAGGCCTCTTTGTCCTTGAGCTGGATCTCACGCATCTTTTTCAGGCACACATCCATGCCCCGGCACATAAATGCCTCATCAAAGGCCTTGGCACGAATAGAGAAGTAGGCGGCGTAGAAGGCCAGAGGCCGATGCACTTTGAACCAGGCGATGCGGAAAGCCATCATCACGTAGGCCACAGCGTGGGCCTTGGGGAACAGGTAGGCGATTTTTTTACAGGAGCCGATGTACCAGTCCGGCACGCCGGCAGCCTTCATTTCCTCCTCCGCTCCGTCAGGCAGACCTCTGCCCTTTCGCACCGCCTCCATGATTTTGAAGGAGCGCTTGGGGTCCATCCCCTTGGAAATGAGGAACAGCATGATATCATCACGGCAGCCGATGGCTTCGCTGACCTTGGCGGTACCGGAAGTGATCAGATCCTTGGCGTTGCCCAGCCACACGTCCGTGCCGTGGGAGAAGCCGGACAGCCGCACCAGAATATCAAACTGGTCTGGCTGAGTATCCTGCAGCATCCCTCGCACGAAACTGGTGCCAAACTCCGGAATGGCAGTTCCGCCGGTAGGACCCAAAATTTTGTCATCTTTATAGCCCAGTTTTTCGGAGGATTTAAAGATCGACATCGTATCCTCGTCGTCCAGCGGGATTTTCTGAGGATCAATTCCGGTCAGGTCCTGCAGCATGCGGATCATGGACGGGTCATCGTGACCGAGTATGTCCAGCTTCAGGAGATTGGACTCCATGGAGTGGTATTCGAAATGGGTGGTAACGATGTCGCTGTTGGGATCATCGGCAGGGTGCTGCACGGGACAGAAATCGTAGATCTCCTTGTTCTGAGGAATGACCACCATGCCGCCGGGGTGCTGTCCGGTGGTACGCTTGACACCGGTGCATCCGATGGCAAGTCGGTTCTCCTCCGCCTTGGAGGCCATCTTCCCCCGCTCGGCCAGATACTTTTTCACA
>SVLE01000006.1 GCA_015068065.1 Oscillospiraceae bacterium
GGCCCCACCGGCCCTACCGGAGCCACGGGCGCTACCGGCGCAGTAGGCCCCACCGGTCCAACCGGAGCCACGGGCGCTACCGGTGCAGTCGGTCCCACCGGCCCAACCGGAGCCACGGGCGCTGCCGGCGCAGTAGGCCCTACCGGCCCTACCGGAGCTACGGGCGCTACCGGCGCTGAGGGGCCAACCGGACCTACCGGCCCTGCCGGAGAGATTACTCCGGGCCCGGCTGTAGATGATCTGGGAACGGAGGCGACACTGGCTGATGTGATCGCTACGATCAACGCGATCCTGGCCTCTCTGCGTGCCGTCGGAGTCATTGCGACCTGACCGGTTTTCACTCAAAACGGCGCCCTTCGGGGCGCCGTTCTTTAAATTGGGGGTGCTGTTATGGGGAAATATAAGATATGTGTTTACGCCATCTGCAAAAATGAAGAACAGTTCGCTCAACGCTGGATGCAGTCCATGTCAGAGGCAGATCAGGTGATGGTGCTGGATACCGGGTCAACGGACGATACTGTGGCGCTCCTGCGTCAAAATGGGGCGCAGGTGACGGTGGAGGAAATCGTACCGTGGCGGTTTGATACGGCACGCAACCGCTCGCTGGAGTTGGTGCCGCAGGATGTGGATATCTGTGTATGCACCGATTTGGATGAAGTGTTTCGCCCCGGGTGGCGGGAGAGGCTGGAACGAACGTGGAAGACGGGCATGGGGCAGGTGTCTTACCGCTACACATGGTCTTTTGAACCGGACGGCTCGGAGGGGTATGTGTTCTGGAGCGAGAAAATCCACGCCCGACACGGATACCGCTGGACCCACCCGGTCCACGAGGTGTTGGAGTGGACCGGAGCAGGAAAGCGGCCTGGAATCGTTCCGGTGGAGGGGATTCAATTGGACCACTATCCGGACCCGACCAAATCAAGAGGGCAGTATCTGCCACTGCTGGAGCTTTCTGTGACCGAAGCGCCGGAGGATGACCGGAATATGCACTATCTGGGCCGGGAATATATGTACCGGGGGCGCTGGGATGATTGCATCCGAACTCTGAAGCATCACCTGAATATGCCCACGGCTACCTGGGCGGATGAGCGGGCGGCCTCTATGCGCTATATTGCCCGGGCCTACGTGAATAAACAGGAGGGAGAGAATGCGTTGCAGTGGTATCTGCATGCAATCGTTCAGGCACCTCACCTGCGGGAGCCGTACACAGACCTTGCCGCCTTTCTCTATGAGCGTCAGGAGTGGGACGGAGTGCTCTATTTTACCGGGCGGGCGCTGGAAATTCGGGAGCGGCCCAGAACTTATATCTGTGAGGCGGCGGCCTGGGGAAGCCTGCCCTGGGACCTGCGCGCCATGGCCTTTTATCACACTGGGCGATTGGAAGAGGCGTTGGAGTCGGCCCGGCAGGCCGCCCGACTGTCCGCGAAGGATGAACGTTTGGCTGGAAATGTGCGTGCAATAGAAAAACAGCTGGAAGACCGGAAGGGAAGATGAGTGCATATCTTGCTGCAGGGTTTGCGCAGATTGGCTAAAATTGATCTGTTGGGTTGATTTTTCCTGTGGGGTGGCAGTATAATAATACATCAAGCATCCTTGAAATGATGACATGGAGGTTTTTGCCATGAGAAAAGTGCAGTTAACAGAGACGGTTCTGCGTGATGCAAACCAGTCTCTCATCGCGACCCGCCTGCCCTACAGCAAGTTTGAGCCTATTCTTGAGACCATCGACAAGACCGGCTATTATTCTGCGGAGGTGTGGGGCGGCGCAACCTTTGACGTGTGCCTGCGTTATCTGCGGGAAGATCCCTGGGAGCGTCTGCGCAAGATACGTGCCAAAATGCCCAACACCAAGCTCCAGATGCTCCTGCGCGGTCAGAATATTCTGGGCTATAAACACTATCCCGATGATGTGGTGCGCAAGTTTGTGGAGCACTCTGTGAAAAACGGAATTGACATCATCCGCATCTTTGATGCGCTCAACGATGTGCGCAATCTGGAAGTTGCCATTGATGAGACGGTGAAGCAGGGGGCACACGCCTCCGGCACCATCTCTTTCACCACCAGCCCCGTCCACACCCGGCAGACCTTTGTGGATATGGTCAAGGACCTGAAGGGTATGGGCGCTTCTTCCATCTGTATCAAGGACATGGCCGGTATTATGGGACCGCAGGAGGCCTATGATCTGGTGTCCGCTATTAAGGATGCCGAGCCCGATATGCCGCTGGTCATCCATACCCACTGCACCACCGGTCTTGCCTTCATGACCTACCTCAAGTGTGTGGAAGCAGGTGCCGATGTGCTGGACTGCGCTATTTCTCCCATGTCCGGCGGTACCTCTCAGCCTGCTACCGAGACCATGGCCTACGCTCTGCGTGAGATGGGTTATCAGGTGGATCTGGACGACAAGATGCTGACCAAAACGGCCGACTTCTTCAAGGGTGTGCGCGCCGACTTCCTCAAGGACGGTGTATTGGATCCCATCTCCATGGCTACCGATACCCAGTGCCTGAGCTATCAGATCCCCGGCGGTATGCTGTCCAATCTGATTTCTCAGTTGAAGACGATGAATGCCATCCACAAGCTGGACGAGGCTCTGCTGGAGACTCCCCGTGTCCGCAAGGATCTGGGCTATCCTCCTCTGGTCACTCCCACCAGCCAGCTGGTTGGCTCTCAGGCGGTGCAGAATGTGCTGGCAGGCGAGCGCTACAAGGTGGTGGGCAAGGAAATCAAGGCCTACTGCCGCGGCGAATACGGACGTACGCCCGCACCCATCGATCCCGAGGTGCAAAAGAAGATTCTGGGCGACACTCCTCTGGTGGAGGGCCGCTTTGCCGATGGTCTGGCGCCCGAGTTTGAAAAGACCAAGGCGGAACTGGGTGCCACGGCCAAAAGTGATGAGGATGTGCTCAGCTACATTGCCTTCCCTCAGGTTGCCATGGCCTTCTTCAAGGACCGTGAGGCCGGCTTCCCCAAGAAGGAGGAACCGCCCAAGGCTGCCGCGAAGGCGGCACCTGCCAGCGCTCCTGCTGCGGGAAGCACCTTTAATTACATTGTGAATGTCAACGGCAATCAGTATGCCGTAGCCGGTGTGGTGGGCGATGCTGCTGCTCCCGTGGCTGCCACCAAGGTTGCTCCGGCCCCTGTGGCAGCCCCCGCGACTCAGGCTGCTCCCACCGCCCCCGCTGCCGGTGAAACTGCGGTGAACAGCCCTATGCCCGGGAATGTGTTCAAGGTAGAATGCAAGGTGGGCCAGGCTGTCAACGCAGGCGAGCCTCTGATCATTCTGGAAGCCATGAAGATGGAAATTGAGGTTGCCGCTCCCTGTGCCGGTACGGTTAAGGCTATCTCCGCCACCGTAGGCAGTGCTGTCAACACCGACGATCTGCTGGTGACATTGGGTTAATTCGAACGAAAACAGCAAAACAGCCGTGCTTCGCACGGCTGTTTTGTCTTATCAAAAGAAAATTCTAAAAAATTTTGCGAACTTTGCAGGGAAATATAGTTTTAAGGCGTATATTAACAATACACGATAAAACACGGGAGGGATCACCGTGGATCTGAGAGAGCAGATACAGCAGCAGGAGGCCCGGACACTGTCCCCCAGAGCCTGCCTGGCGGCAAACTCCAAAGGCCGCCAGCGGCCGGAGGTGGAGAGCGAGGTGCGCACCTGCTTCCAGCGGGATGTGGACCGCATCGTTTATTCCAAGGCCTTTCGCCGTCTGAAGCATAAAACACAGGTATTCCTTCAGCCGGAGGGTGACCACTACCGCACCCGTATGACTCACACGCTGGAGGTCAACCGCATTGCCCGTACCATTGCACGGGCACTGGGGCTGAACGAGGATCTGACCGAGGCGATCGCCTTGGGGCATGATCTGGGACACACCCCCTTCGGCCACGCAGGTGAGCGGGCACTTGCGGCGGTGATGCCCGGTGGTTTTGCCCACTATGAGCAGTCTGTCCGAGTGGCGGACCGGCTGGAAAAGAACGGCGAAGGGCTGAATCTGACGTGGGAGGTGCGCAACGGCATCCTCTGTCACACCAAGGGTCAGGATGCCGCTACGCTGGAGGGGCAGGTGGTCCGTCTGGCGGACCACATCGCCTACATCAACCACGATATTGAGGATGCTTTGCGCGGGGGTATTATTTTCCCCATGGACATCCCGCTGGAGATTTCCAATGTGCTTGGATTTACCCATGGTGAGCGCATCAATACGCTGGTGTTGGATGCCATCCGGGCAAGCTGCGAACAGGACAGCATTCGGCAGACCCCGGAGGTAGGGGAGGCCATGCTGGCCCTGAAAGCCTTTATGTTTGCCAATGTCTATACCAATCCCCTTGCCAAGGGGGAGGAGGGCAAGGCCCAGAAGATGCTGCAGGCCATGTTTGAGTACTATTGCACCAACCCGGACGAACTCCCCTCTGACTTCCAGAACATCCGCATGGAGGAGAGCGTGGAGCGGGCTGTGTGCGATTACATCGCCGGTATGACTGACCCGTTCGCGGTGCAGAAATTTGAGGAGCTGTTCATCCCTATGGGTTGGACAGTGAAATAATTCAAAACGGAATTGAATGAAAGGAGGCGGTTTTGTGGCTATTCCAGAGCAATTTGTGGACGAACTGGTATCCAGAACAGATATCGTCGACCTTGTGGGCAGCTATGTCCGGCTGAACAAAAAAGGCAATAACTACTGGGGACTGTGTCCGTTCCACAGTGAAAAAACCGCTTCCTTCTCCGTCTCACCGGACAAGCAGATCTGCTACTGCTTCGGCTGTCACAAGGGCGGCGGCGTCATCAACTTCCTCATGGAGATGGAAAACCTGTCCTTTGTGGAGGCGGTGCAGCAGCTGGCCCAGAGAGCCGGGATGCAGGTGCCGGAGAGTGACTATGACAAGGGACGCAAGGAACGGCGGGAACGCCTTTTGGAAATGAACAAAGAGGCGGCACGGTACTTCCATTCCAGACTTTACGCCCCCGAGGGTGGGCAGGCGCTGGACTATCTGCGCAGGCGCGGGCTGTCTCAGGCCACGCTGACCAACTTCGGGCTGGGCTTTGCTCCGGACAGCTGGGATGGCCTGCTGAACCATTTGGCCGGGAAAGGCTATGACAAAAAAATGGTGCTGGAAGGCGGCCTTGCGGTGAGCAATGACAAGGGGCGCATCTACGACCGCTTCCGAAACCGGGTTATGTTTCCCATTATTGATGTGCGTGGCTCGGTCATCGGTTTCGGTGGACGGGTGATGGACGACTCCAAGCCCAAGTACCTCAACTCTCCCGAAGGGCCGGTCTACAATAAGAGCAGAAACCTTTTTGCACTGAACATCGCAAAAAAGACCAAAGAGGGGCGCATCATCCTCACCGAAGGATACATGGACACCATTGCCCTGCATCAGGCGGGCTTTGACTGTGCGGTAGCCAGTCTGGGCACTGCATTGACCGCAGACCACGCCCAGTTGCTAGCCAGGTACACCAAAGAGGCGGTCATCGCCTACGATGGTGACGGAGCCGGTGTGGCCGCGGCCCAGCGAGCCATTCCGCTGCTGGAAAAGGCGGGGCTGAAGGTGAAGGTGCTCCAGATGCGGGGTGCCAAGGACCCAGACGAGTTCATTAAAAACTACGGCAGGGATGCCTTTGCCAAGCTGCTGGACGAGAGCAGCAACCATATCGAGTACCGGTTGGAAAAGATCAAAAGCAAATACGACCTGAAGGACGATGGACAGCGCATCGAGTTCCTGCGGGAAGCCACGGGACTGATCGCGTCCCTGTCCAGCGCGGTGGAGCGGGAGGTCTATGGTGGCCGGGCGGCTATGGCGGCCGGGATATCTGCCGAGGCCATGGCGCAGGAGGTCAAAAAGGAACTGCGCCGGCGTATCTATAAGGAGAAAAAGAAACAGGAGCGCCATGATCTGGCCCCTGCGGCCAATCTCCAGCCCAACCAGAAAGGGCTGCACTATGAAAATGTGCGGTCCGCGGCGGCGGAAGAGGGAATCCTGCGGCTGGTACTGCTGGAACCCACACTTCTGGATCAGACGGATGGGCTGACCGGTGCAGAGTTTTCCGCACCGTTACTGGGAAAGGTCTTTGACCTGCTGCGGGACCGGCACGCAGATAGCCGGGCGGTCAATTTGGGCGGCCTTGCCAATACTCTGACAGCGGAGGAAATGAGCCATCTGGCCCGAATCACAGATCGGCCGGAAAACCTCGGACACGCCCGGCGTGCGCTGAGTGACTACATAGCCATCATTCGCATGGAGCGGCTGAAGCGGCAGGGAGGATCGGATGAAGATCTGCTGCGGGCAGCCCAGGCAAAATATAAACAAGCCAAATCGTATGGAGGAGAATAACCATGAGCGAAAAGAAAGAAAAGACGGTCCGCGATCAGGACAAGCCCCAGAGCAAGCAGAATGCGGAGAACAGTAAAGTTGATGTGCTTAAGATCGTGGAGGGCGTTCCCGGTGCGGAAAAGCTCAGCGAACTGATCGAGCGGGGCAAGAAGAAGGGCAATCTGTCCTCCACAGAGCTGATGGATGTTCTGGAGGAGCTGGATCTGGAATCCGAACAGCTGGACAAGATTTATGACACCATGGAAAACCTGGGCATCGACACCGTGGGAGAGGACTATGTGCCCGAACTGAACGAGGATGGTGAACCTTCCGTTCATGAGATGGAGGACATCTCGGAGGAGGAAATTGTCGATCCTGCGGCCATGATGGATGCCTTTGGCACAGACGATCCGGTGCGCATGTACCTGAAGGAAATCGGCAAGGTGAATCTGCTCACCTCCGAGGAAGAGGTGGAACTGGCCCAGGCTATGGGTGCGGGCAGTGAAGCACAGATCCAGCTGGAAGAGATGGAAAAGGCTGGGGAGGAGATTCCTGACGAGGTTCGTGCGGAGCTGGACAAGCTGATCCAGAAGGGCGAGGCGGCCAAGCAGCGCCTGGCGGAGGCCAACCTGCGTCTGGTGGTGTCCATTGCCAAGCGCTATGTGGGCCGCGGCATGCAGTTTTTGGACCTGATCCAGGAGGGTAACCTGGGCCTGATCAAGGCGGTGGAGAAGTTTGACTATGTTAAGGGCTTCAAGTTCTCCACCTATGCCACCTGGTGGATCCGTCAGGCCATTACCCGCGCCATCGCCGATCAGGCCCGTACCATCCGCATCCCCGTGCACATGGTGGAGACCATCAACAAGGTCATCCGCGTCTCCCGTCAGCTGCTGCAGGAGCTGGGCCACGATCCCAGTCCTGAGGAGATTGCGAAGGAGATGTCCATGCCTGTGGACAAGGTGCGCGAGATCCTGAAGATCGCCCAGGAGCCCGTCTCTCTGGAAACCCCCATCGGTGAGGAGGAGGACAGCCACCTTGGCGACTTCATCCCTGACGAGGATGCCTCCGAGCCTGCCGAGGCTGCCAGCTTTACCCTGCTCAAGGAGCAGCTTGTGGAGGTGCTGGGTACCCTGACTCCCCGCGAGGAAAAGGTGCTCAAGCTGCGCTTTGGTCTGGAGGACGGCCGTACCCGCACGCTGGAGGAAGTGGGTAAGGAGTTCAACGTGACCCGTGAGCGTATCCGCCAAATCGAGGCAAAGGCGCTGAGAAAGCTGCGTCACCCCAGTCGCTCCAAGAAACTGAAAGATTTTTTGAATTAAGAGAATTATAAAAATAGGAGGAAGTTATGAAAGGTATCGTGCTTGCGGCAGGCAAAGGAACCCGCCTGTATCCCATGACCAAACCGGTGAGCAAGCCTTTGCTGCCGGTGTATGACAAGCCTCTGATCTATTATCCCATCGCTGTGCTCATGCAGGCTGGCATCCGTGAGATCATGGTCATCGTCCCTCCCGGAGAGACGGACACCTTCAAGGCTCTTCTGGGTGACGGCAGCCAGTACGGTCTGGATATGCACTATGCCGAGCAGCCCGTTCCCCGGGGCATCGCGGACGCATTGCTGATCGGCCGGGAGTTTGTGGGGGATGACAGTGTCTGTCTGGTGCTGGGCGACAATATTTTCTACGCACCTACGTTGGGGAACACCCTGAAGAAAGCGGCGAAGAACAATGCCGGCGCCACCGTGTTCGGTTACTGGGTGGAAGATCCCCGGCCTTTTGGTGTAGTGGAGTTTGACAAGGATGGTAAGGCCATATCTATTGAGGAGAAGCCCCGCTATCCCAAGTCCAATTACATCATTCCCGGCTTGTACTTCTACGACAATCAGGTCATGGAGATCGCTGCCAACCTGAAGCCCTCTGCCCGGGGTGAGCTGGAAATCACCGATGTGAATCTGGAGTACCTGAAGCGGGATCAGCTGCAGGTGGTTCCGCTGGAAAAGGACTTTACCTGGTTGGATGCCGGTACGGCAGACAGCCTGCTTGTGGCCGGTCAGACGATCAAGCGGATCCAGGACAGCACAGGCCGCTATGTAGGCTGTCTGGAGGAACTTGGCTATTACGAGGACTGGATCAGCACCGAGCAGGTCCATGCCACCGGTGTGGACCTGAAAATGACCCTGTATGGGCAGTATCTTCAGTGCCTGTAACATAGATGAGTATGAGAGAAGTTACTGTGGCCTGTTTCAGTCCCTCCGGAGGGACCCTCCGGGCTGCACGAGAGATGGCGCAGCTGCTTGGAGAGGGAGCGCGCTGGATCGATCTGGTCGACCCGGAGCAGCGTGAAGCCAAACTGGGGCAGGAAGATCTTCTTCTGCTGGCCCTGCCCGTGTATGCCGGGCGGATTCCGGCGGTAGAGGGGTCACTGGACGGCCTTTCGGGGAATGATACTCCCTGTATACTGCTGGTAGCCTACGGAAACCGCCATTATGATGAGGCGCTGGCACAGATGCAAAGGCTGATGAAAGGGCGGGGCTTCCGGTGTGTGGGAGCTGCCGCAGTCATCACGCCACACATTTTTGCGCCTGCCCTTGGAGCAGGCCGGCCCAACGAGACCGATCTGGAACTGCTGAGCGGATTTGCCACGCAGGTAAGAGAAAAACTGGAACGTGGGACGTGGGACGAGCCCTGCTTGCCCGGCCAGCCGGAGCCGGAACCGAAGAAAGCGGTTCCGGTACCCAAGTACCGGGACGCAGAAAAGTGTGTGCGGTGCGGACTGTGTGCCCGCCGGTGTCCTGCATTGGCCATGGACCGGAACACGCTGGAATGGGACGAGGTGCAGTGCATCAGCTGCATGGCCTGTGTGTACATTTGCCCTGAGGGTGCGTTGAGCTTTGATGCCGCTCCATTGCAGGAACGGCTGACGGCCAATTTCAGTCAGCCCCGGCCGGTGGAACTGTTTATTTGAAAAATTTTCAAAAAAGAGGGAACCTTTTTGCGCGCACTGCGTCATAGTAGTTCGGAACGCAAATCGCGTATACACAAGGACGATGTATAACAATGAAAAGGAGTATGACAATTATGAAAAAGATCCTGTCTATGGGCCTGGCTCTGGCCCTGTCCCTGGCCATGCTGGCCGGCTGCACCAGTGGCAGCGGTCAGAAGACCGCTGATGTGAACCTGGAGGAGTTCTATCAGACTATTTTTACCGACCCCGAAAACACCCCTGCTATGATGCCCCTGGAGGGTGAGATGCTGGAGGCCTTCTACCCCGGACTGGCTGAGGTGGAGCTGAAGCAGATGGTGGCCTATATGCCCATGATCACTGCCGTGGCTTGCGAGATCGTTATGGTGGAGTGTGCCAATGCCTCTGATGTGGATGCGGTCAAGGAGATATTCCAGGCCCGTGTTGACTCTCAGGTGGGTAACCACTTCAACTACCCTGCGGTTATCGAGGCGTGGGAGAAGGAAGTTAAGGTGGTTTCCAACGGCAACTATGTTGCTCTGTTCCTGGTCAGCGGTATGGGCGATCAGGTTGTGGAAAACTTCAACGCCGCCATCGAGGGCTGATTTATACAAACAAAAGTCCCTTCGGGAGAATACCCGGAGGGACTTTTTGCATATATGGGGTAGAATATGCATAAAATGGTGCATATAAATGAATAATATTCATTTATAGTGAAAAGAACACGAATAAAACGAAAAATACACGGATAATTATGCAAATAAACACTTGCATTTTTTGCCGGAGCGTGGTAGACTGCTTCCAGACTGAAAAACAAGGGGCTTTTTACCGGCCCTGTGAAAACGGAGGATACTGCAATGGCGGATAAAAAGGATATCAAGAAGGTCGTACTGGCCTATTCCGGCGGACTGGATACGTCCATTATTATTCCCTGGCTGAAGGAGAACTACAACAACCCCGAGATCATCGCCGTGGCCGGCGATGTGGGTCAGAATGACGAGCTGGACGGTCTGGAAGAGAAGGCCATCAAGACCGGTGCCTCCAAGCTGTACGTGCTGGACCTGACCGACGAGATGGTGGATGACGTGATCATCCCCTCCATGATGATGGGTGCTACTTACGAGGGTTATCTGCTGGGTACTGCCTTTGCTCGTCCCATTATTGCCAAGGGTCTGGTTGATATTGCCAAGAAGGAGGGCGCGGACGCCATCGTTCATGGCTGTACCGGCAAGGGCAACGATCAGATCCGCTTTGAGCTGGCCATCAAGCGCTTTGCTCCCGAGATGACCATCATCGCCCCCTGGCGTGAGTGGGACATCAAGAGCCGCGACGAGGAGATCGACTATGCCGAAGCTCACAACGTTCCCTTGAAGATCAGCCGCGAGACCAACTACTCCAAGGACAAGAACCTGTGGCACCTGTCCCACGAGGGTCTGGATCTGGAGGATCCCGCTAACGAGCCTCAGTACGACAAGCCCGGCTTCCTGGAGATGGGCATCTCCCCCTTCCAGGCTCCCGAGCAGCCCACCGTGGTCACCCTGGACTTTGAGAAGGGCTGGCCCGTGGCCGTGGACGGCGAGAAGATGAAGGCCTCCGACATCATCCGCAAGCTGAATAAGCTGGGTGGTGAGAACGGCATCGGCCTGCTGGACATTGTGGAAAACCGCATGACCGGCATGAAGGACCGCGGCGTGTACGAGACCCCCGGCGGCACCATCCTCTACCGCGCTCACGAGGTGCTGGAGCAGATCACTGTGGACAAGGATACCATGCACGCCAAGCGCAAGCTGGCTGTAGACTTTGCCGACCTGATTTACAATGGCAAGTGGTTCACCCCCCTGCGTGAGGCTCTGCAGGCCTTCGCTGTTGCCACTCAGGAGCATGTCACCGGTCAGGTGAAGCTCAAGCTGTACAAGGGCAACATCATCACCTCTTCCGTTACCTCTCCCGACAGCCTGTACTCCGAGGAGATTGTTACCTTCGGCGAGAGTGACTACAATCAGGCGGACGCTACCGGCTTCATCAACCTGTGGGGTATGTCCGACAAGGTTCTGGGTCTGCGCGATCAGGGAAAACTTTGATTCAAATAAAAGCATCCGCTTTTAATTGAGGAGGATGCAGGCTGCTGCAGCGCACCGGCCTTGCCGGCACGTTTGCAGCCTGAGATGAATTTTTCCCGACGCGCATGTCGCCGGGAAAAATGATTGGATTTCATTTGCCGCTGCGGCGGCAAATTACGAGGCGTAGCAGGGGCGGCACGGGCCGCCCCTGCATTCCGCATTTTTTCAGCGAAAGGCTGTGTTGTATTATGAAACTCTGGGCAGGACGGTTCCAGAAGGAAACAGACACACTGGTCAACGATTTCAACTCCTCCATCGGCTTTGATGCACGGATGTACCGACAGGATATCACCGGCTCCATCGCCCACGCGGGTATGCTGGGCAAGCAGGGCATCATCGAGCAGTCCGAGGCGGACAAGATCATCGAGGGACTCAAAGCCATTCTGGTCGATATCGAGGCCGATCAGGTGCAGTTCTCTCTGGATAACGAGGATATCCACATGAATATCGAGGCGCTGCTGACCCAGCGCATCGGCGACACGGGCAAGCGCCTGCACACCGCCCGCAGCCGCAACGATCAGGTGGCGGTGGACTTCCGTATGTATGTGCGGGAGCAGATCCCTGCGATCATTGATCAGGTGGTGGAACTGGAAAAGGTGCTGGTCAACAAGGCCAAGGCCAATCTGGACACGGTCATGCCCGGCTACACCCATCTGCAGCGTGCCCAGCCCACCACCTTCGCCCACTATATGATGGCCTACGCCAACATGCTGCGCCGGGATATCACCCGTCTGGAGGACTGTCTGGAGCGCATGAACGAGTGTCCTCTGGGTTCCGGCGCTCTGGCGACCACCACTTATCCCGTGGACCGGTTTCAGACGGCGCAGGCGCTGGGCTTTGCCAAGCCCATGGACAACTCCATGGACGGCGTCAGCGACCGCGATTTCGCGCTGGAGCTGCTCAGCGACCTGTCCATTCTCATGATGCATCTGTCCCGTTTCTCTGAGGAAATCATTCTGTGGTGCTCCTGGGAGTTCAAGTTTGTGGATCTGGACGACGCCTACTCCACCGGTTCGTCCATCATGCCCCAGAAGAAGAATCCAGACGTGGCCGAGCTGGTGCGGGGCAAGACGGGCCGCGTGTACGGATCCCTCATTACCCTGCTCACCGTGATGAAGGGTCTGCCCCTGGCCTACAACAAGGACATGCAGGAGGACAAAGAGCCGGTGTTCGATGCCATCGACACCGTGCAGATGTGTGTGCCTGTGTTCGCCGCCATGGTGGACACCCTGACGGTCCGGCCCAAGAATATGGCCAAGGCGGCCTCCGGCGGCTTTATCAACGCCACCGACTGCGCCGACTATCTGGTTAAGAAGGGCATGCCCTTCCGCGAGGCCTATATGATCGTGGGTCGGCTGGTCAACCACTGTATCAAGACCGGCGATACGCTGGATACCCTGACTCTGCGTGACTTCCGTGCTATTTCCGGCCTGTTTGATCAGGACGTATATGAGGCACTGGCCCTGAAGACCTGTGTCAACGGCAGAAAGGTCTACGGCGGTCCCGCCCGGGAGTCTGTGGAGAAGCAGATTGCAAATATCGAGGAATTTATCGCCAAACGCGGCTGATTCAGATAGGAACGATGGTTATGAGCAACAAACCAAAGGTATACATAGACGGCAAGGAGGGGACCACCGGCCTGCAGATCTACGAGCGGCTGGGGGGACGGCAGGACATTGATCTGCTGCTCATTGACGAGGATAAGCGCAAGGACACCGCCGAGCGCAAAAAGCTGATTAACGCAGCGGATCTGGTGTTCCTGTGTCTGCCCGACGCGGCGGCCATTGAGGCTGTTTCTCTCATCGATAACCCCAATACCCGGGTCATTGATGCCTCCACCGCCCACCGCACAGCGGAGGGATGGACCTACGGCTTTGCGGAGCTGCTTGCCGGACAGCGGGATAAAATCGCTGCGGCCAAGCGTGTGGCCAACCCCGGCTGCCACGCCACCGGTTTTCTGGCGGGTACGGCGCCTCTGTCCGCCGTGGGGGTTCTGCCTGCGGACTACCCCGTGACCTGCTACTCCCTCACCGGCTACTCCGGCGGCGGCAAGAAGATGATCGCCGAGTTTGAACAGGCGGATCGCCCTGTGGAGCTGGACGCCCCGGCAGCCTATGCCATCGGCCTGACCCACAAGCACCTGCCCGAAATGCAGGCGCTTGCTGGCCTGAATACGCCGCCTGTGTTTGTGCCGGTGCTGGGTGACTACTACAAGGGCATGGCTACCACCGTGATGCTGCACAACCGCCTGCTTAAGGACAAGCCCACTGCGCAAAACATCCACGAGCGGCTGTGTGCCTATTACGAGGGGCAGACCATGGTGCGTATGGCTCCCTTCGGCGGCGAAAGCCCCCGGCTGCATGCCAACACCATGGCGGGCAGAGACTGGCTGGAACTGATCGTATCCGGCCACGCAGAACAGACCATTATCACCGCCCGCTTTGACAATTTGGGCAAGGGCGCCTCCGGTGCGGCGGTGCAGAACATGAACATCATGCTGGGCTTTGACGAGAGCACCGGTCTGAATGTTCAGTAATTTGAGGTGTGACTATGTTTGAACAGATCAACGGCGGCGTTTGTGCCGCGAAGGGCTTCAAGGCTGCAGGCGTGCACGCCGGCGTAAAGAAGAACAGCAATCCCGACAAGAACGATCTGGCCCTGATCCTGTCGGAAAAAGAATGTACCGCCGCTGCTACCTATACGCTGAACCGGGTGAAGGCTGCTCCTGTCTATGTGACCATGGAGCATCTGGAAAACGGTGTGGCTTGGGGCGTGGTGGTCAACAGCGGAAACGCCAACGCCTGCTGTCCCATGAGCCATGAGAATGCCACGGCCATGGCACAGGCCGCAGCCAAGCTGACCGGCCACAATGCCGAGGATTTTGCGGTGGCCTCCACCGGCGTCATCGGCCAGACCATCAACATCGCGGCCATCGAAGCCGCCCTGCCTGCCGCCGCGGACAAGCTGGAGCGCAGTGAAGCGGCCTCCGACAGTGCAGCCCGTGCCATCATGACCACCGACACGGTGAAAAAGGAAGTGGCCTACAGCTGTGAGATCGGAGGAAAAACTGTTACCGTGGGCGGCATCGCCAAGGGCTCCGGCATGATCCACCCCAACATGGGCACCATGCTGTGCTTCATCACCACCGACTGCGCCATCACCCATGAGATGCTGGAAGATGCCCTGCGGGACATCGTGACCAAGAGCTTCAACCGGGTCACCGTGGACGGTGACACCTCCACCAACGACACCTGCGTGGTGCTGGCCAACGGCATGGCGGGCAACGAACTCATCGAGTGGAAGAACGAGGACTATGACAAGTTCTACGAAATGCTGTCCGCTCTGTGCAAGACCATGGCCAAAATGATTGCCGCCGATGGCGAGGGTGCCAGCCGCCTGCTCACCTGCGTGGTGAAGAACGCCCGCAGCGAGGAGTGCGCCGAGCGCCTTGCCAAGGCTGTTGTGGGCTCCTCACTGGTCAAGGCCGCCATGTTCGGCGCCGACGCCAACTGGGGCCGAATCATCTGTGCCATGGGCTATTCCAAGGCTCCTTTCCGTCCTGAGTATGTGGACATCGGCTTTGCCTCTGTCGCCGGAGAGATTCTGGTGTGTGAGCAGGGCGCCGCCGTGGCCTTTGACGAGGAACTGGCCAAGAAGATCCTGACCCAGAGCGAGATCACCATCGACATCAACGTCAACGAGGGTGAGGACAGCGCCGAGTGCTGGGGCTGCGATCTGACTTACGATTATGTGAAAATTAATGGAGATTATCGCACTTAATCGGACTTGATTAAATTCCGTCATACTTCGTTATGAGAACCGCGGCGGTTCGGTCACATACTTCAAGTATGCTCCCTCGCCGCCGGAACCGCATGCCTCGTCTGGCGAAATTTTCTCTGCGTCCGAGGATTTGACGGAAGTTAAGAGACATCTCATGCCAAATTGGAGGTTATCCATATGTCCTTTAATCACGAGGTAGACCGGGCCAACGTACTGGCCGAAGCTCTGCCCTATATCCAGAAGTATTACGGCAAGACCGTTGTGGTCAAATACGGCGGAAACGCCATGATCTCCGAGGGGTTGCGCCACGCGGTCATTTCCGACATTATCCTGCTGCATCTGGTCGGTATCCGAGTGGTAGTCGTTCACGGCGGTGGTCCGGAAATCAGCGGTATGCTCAAGAAGATCGGCAAGGAGTCCAAGTTTGTGGATGGACTGCGCTATACCGATGAGGAGACCATGGATATCGTCCAGCAGGTGCTGTGCGGCAAGGTGAACAAGGACCTGGTGGCCACCCTCAACCGCACCGGCGGAAGGGCCATCGGCCTGTGCGGCATGGACGGCGGCCTGTTTGAAGCCAAAGTGCTGGATGACGGCAAATACGGTCAGGTGGGCGAGATCGTTGCCGTCAATGCCGAGACCGTGGAGAACGCTCTTGCAAACGGATACATCCCCGTGGTGTCCACGGTGGCACAGGGAATGGATGCTGAGTGCGCCTACAACATCAACGCCGACACCGCCGCTGCCAAGCTGGCCACGGCACTGGGCGCAGAGCGCCTCATTCTGCTTACCGATGTACGCGGTCTGCTGCGTGACCCCAAGGATGAGTCCACACTCATTCCCAGCCTGACCATCTCTCAGGTGCCCGAACTGGTGCAGGAAGGCATCATCTCCGGTGGCATGATTCCCAAAATCGAGTGCTGTGTGGAGTCGGTCCGTTCCGGCGTGAAGAGCGCTGTTATTCTGGACGGACGTATCGAGCACTCCATCCTCATCGAGCTTTTGTCTGATGAAGGTATCGGCACTATGCTGCACTAAGGAGGCGTTCACATGAGTTTTGAAGAATTGAAGGCCCGTGACCACGAATATGTCATGCAGTCCTACGGCCGCTTTGATGTGGCCATTGACCACGGAAAAAACGCTACCCTCTGGGATGTGGAGGGGAAGGAGTACATAGACTTTACCTCCGGCATCGGCGTTTGTTGTCTGGGCTACGGCAATGAGGACTGGAGCAAAGCTATTTATGATCAGGCCCTGAAGCTGGGTCACATCTCCAATCTGTTCTATTCCGAGCCCTACGTCAACGTGGCCGAAACGCTGTGCAAGCGTACGGGTATGTCCAATGTGTTCTTTGCCAATTCCGGTGCCGAGAGCAACGAGGGTATGATCAAGCTGGCCCGCAAGTACTCCTTTGACAAGTACGGCAAGGGCCGCGGCACGGTCATCACCCTGAACAAGTCTTTCCACGGTCGTACCATCACCACTCTGGCTGCTACCGGACAGGATGTGTTCCACAACTATTTCTTTCCCTTCACCGAGGGTTTCCGCCATGCGGACGCCAACAGCATGGACTCTCTGGAGAGTGTGGCCGGGCATGACGTGTGCGCGGTGATGATGGAGCTGGTGCAGGGCGAGGGCGGCGTGCTTCCTCTGGACGTAGAGTTTGTTCACAGTGTGGCCAAGCTGTGCGCGGAGCGGGACTGGCTGCTGCTCATTGACGAGGTGCAGACCGGCGTGGGCCGTACCGGCTCTCTGTTTGCTTTCCAGCAGTATGGCATCGTGCCCGACGTGGTGTCCTTTGCCAAGGGAATCGCCGGTGGCCTGCCCTTTGGCGGTATCATGGCCAATGCCAAGTGCGCCGGAGTATTTACCCCCGCAACCCATGCCACCACCTTTGGCGGAAACCCCATCGCTGCCGCTGCCGCCGGTGTTGTGCTGGAGAAACTGGATGAGGATCTGCTGGCACAGGTGAAGGAGAAGGGCGAGTATCTGCGCGGACAGATCGAGGCGCTGGACCTGCCCTGTCTGGGCAAGACCCGGGGCATGGGCCTGATGATCGGCATCGAAGTCAAGGGCGACAAGACCAACAAGGAGTTGGCCGCCAAGCTGATCGCGAACGGCCTGCTGTGCCTGACCGCCGGCCCGGGCCTGCGTCTGCTGCCCCCCCTGACCATCACCAAAGAGGAGATGGACAAAGGTGTTGCCATTATGAAAGCAACGCTTTCCTGAAGTTAGGAGTTGGACGTTATGAAAAAAGACTTGCTGAAGCTGCTGGACTTGTCCGGTGAGGAAATTTTGGAAATTCTGGACACTGCCGATCAGCTGAAATACAACCAGAAGCACGGCATCCAGCACGACTATCTCAAGGGCATGACCCTTGCCATGATTTTTGAGAAGAATTCCACCCGTACCCGCGTCTCCTTTGAGACGGGTATGTATCAGCTGGGCGGCCATGCCCTGTTCCTGTCCGGCAAGGACAGCCAGATCGGCCGTGGCGAGCCCATCGAGGACACCGCCCGGGTGCTGTCCCGCTACTGTGACGGCATCATGATCCGTACCTTTGCCCAGGAGACGGTGGAAAAGCTGGCGGAATATGCCGATATCCCCGTCATCAACGGTCTGACCGACTTCTGCCATCCCTGTCAGGTGCTGGCCGACCTGATGACCGTGCGGGAGCACAAGGCCAAGCTGTCCGGACTGAAGATGTGCTACATCGGCGACGGCAACAATATGACCAATTCCCTTATCGTAGGCGGCCTGAAGTGCGGCATGGAAGTGGCTGTGGCCTGCCCTGAGGGCTATGACCCCGACCCTGAGGTGCTGGCCTTTGCCAAGAGCGATCCCAACTTCAAATTCACCCTGTGCCGCAAGCCTGCGGACGCTGCCGTCAATGCTGACGTGGTGTTCACCGACGTGTGGGCCTCCATGGGTCAGGAAGGGGAAAAGGCTGAGCGTGAAAAGGTTTTTGCCGGCATCTACTGTGTGGATGAGGAACTGATGAAGGTCACCAACCCCGGCTGTATGGTGCAGCACTGCCTGCCCGCTCACCGTGGCGAGGAGATCACCGCCGACGTGTTCGAGGAGCACGCCGTGGAGATTTTTGACGAGGCGGAGAACCGCCTGCATGCCCAGAAAGCGGTCATGTACTTGCTGATGAAAAAGGACTGAATTCAATTAAGAAAGGCTGACGGCTTTGTCGTCAGCCTTTTGTGTTATTTGTCCTTTTTTTGGGACGTATTTTGTGGTACACTGAGAAAAAAGTACAAGGAGGGTGAGCGGGATGCTGAAACTGATCATCGGACGCAGCGGGACGGGGAAGTCCACGCTGATGCTGCACCGTGCCTGTGAACAAACCGGGCGGCAGAACATCCTGCTGGTACCTGAACCCCAGTCCCACGAGACGGAACGCCGGCTGTGTCAGGTAGGCGGGGCTCGCTCATGCTTGTATGCGGAGGTGCTTACCTTCAGTCGTCTGGCCAATCGGGTGTTTCAGACCGCGGGCGGCATGGGCAGGGAGGAACTGGACGACGGCGGACGGCTGCTGCTTATGCGGCGGGCAGTGCAGGCGGTGTCCGGACAGTTGAGCGTGTACGCCCGCCCCTCTCAGCGGCCTGCATTTCTCAGCGGCCTTTTGGCTGCGGCGGACGAACTGAAAAGCTGTTGTGTTTCTCCGGAACGGCTGAGTGCGGCCGGGGCTGAGATTGGCGGCAGCGAGGGACAGCGCCTTCGGGATCTTGGCCTGATCTGCGGTGCCTATGATGCCCTGACGGCCCAGACCGCGCTGGATCCCCGAGACAGACTGAGCCGTGCGGCGGAAAAGCTGGCCGGGTGCAGCTGGGGTGAGGGAGCCGACTTCTTTGTGGATGGCTTTATTGACTTTACGCCCCAGCAGATGGAACTGCTTCGCCTGCTGCTCAAGCGTGGGGAGAGCGTCAGTGTTGCTCTGACCTGTGACCATCTGGAGGAGGATGAGGGCGGCGCGGGCATTTTCTCCCCGGCTCGCCGCACTGCCATGCAGCTGCAGCGCATGGCTCGTGAGCTGGGACAGGAATGTCTTGTGGAAACGTGTGTTCAGCCTGCTCCGGCCCGGGCTGAGGCGATTACGGCACTGGAACAGCAGCTATTTGGACCACGGACAGAGCAACCCACACCCTGTGGGGATGATGTGCAGCTGTTTTGCGCGCCTGATCCCCGGACAGAGGTGGAGTGGACGGCAGCAAAGATACTGGAGCTGGTGCGCGGGGGCGGACTGCGCTTTCGGGATATCGGCGTAGCGGCCCGGGGCTATGAGAGCTATGATGCACTGGTGGAATCGGTATTTGAGCGCTATGACATTCCCGTATTCCGCTCGATGATGAGTGATATTCTGCAAAAACCCGTGCTGACTCTGGTGACAGCTGCTTTGGACTGTGTGTCCGGAGGCTACACCTATGACGATGTGTTCCGCTACCTGAAAAGCGACTTGACCGACCTGGACCGGGAGGAACGGGATCTGCTTGAAAACTATGTCCTCAAGTGGGATTTGAGAGGTGGACGCTGGACGCAGCAGGAGCCGTGGAACCTGCATCCGCGCGGGTACGGCTTTGCAATGGAAGAGAAAGACCGGCTGCTGCTTGAGCGTCTGGATGAACTGCGGAGCAAAGTGTCCGGGCCGCTGGAGCGGCTTCGCCTCAACCGGGATCGCACCGGACGGGGACAGGCCATGGCGCTGTATGGACTGCTGGAGGAGATCGCACTGCACCAGCGGCTGGAGGAGCGAACTGCCTTGCTGCGTCAGCGGGGGGAACTGGGCCTTGCGGAGGAATACCGACAGCTGTGGGAGATTTTGTGTGGGGCGCTGGAGCAGTGTGCTCAGCTGCTTGGAGATACCCCCATGGAGTTGGATGAGTTTGCCGACCTGCTGAAGTTGGTGCTGACTCAGTACGATGTGGGGACCATTCCCGTCTCCCTTGATCGGGTAACGGCGGGAGAACTGATCCGCCAGAGCGGGCACGGAGTGCAGGTGCTCTTTGTTCTCGGTGCCCACGATGGGGCGCTGCCCGGAACGGGCGGGCCAGGCGGACTGATCTGTGATGATGACCGGGAACTGCTGGCCGCCTACGGAGTAGACCTTGGCCTGCGGGGCAAGGACCGGCTCTATCGGGAAATGACAGCTATCTATACCGCCTGCACAAGACCGGACCGGAAGCTGCTGGTCACATGGCCTGCCCATGGGAGCGGCGGGGAGGAACTGCGGCCCTCTTTTCTGGTGGAGCGGCTGCGGCGCATTTTTCCGGACATCTGCGTTCAGGAGGAAGGGGATGGCGCGTTCCGTCTGGCTGCCCCCCGGCCTGCTCTGGAACAGGCAGGGACAAAACCGGAGGTGGCCCGCGTGCTGGCACGGCTGCCCCAATGGACGCAGCAGGTGGAGCGGCTGGAACGAGCCCGGAACTGGGAGAGGGGCAGCCTTTCCCGTCAGAGCGTAGACCGCCTTTACGGCAGTCGGGTACCCATGTCCGCATCCCGTTTGGACAAGTATAAGTCCTGCCACTTCTCCTATTTCATGCGCTACGGATTGAAGGCTGAACCCAGACGCACTGCCGGGTTCGACGCGCCGGAGTACGGAACCTTTGTGCACTATGTGCTGGAGCATGTGCTGCGGGACGGCGGTTGGAAGGACGGCGAAGGCGGCGTGGACCGCAGGAAGCTGAAAGAACTGACCCGGGAGAGCGTGGAACGATATGTTCGGGAGGAACTTGGCGGCCTTGAACATCAGTCGGCCCGGTTCCGTTATCTGTTCCGTCGCCTGTTGGAGGGCGTGGAGCAGGTGGTGGAAAATGTGGTTCAGGAACTGGCGGTGTCCGCCTTTGAGCCCATCGCCTTTGAACTTGGCTTTGGACGCAACAAGGATCTGCCCCCGGTGGAACTGGAACAGGACGGGGTGCGCATCAGCGTGAACGGTTTCGTGGACCGCGTGGACGGATGGGTGTATGAAAACAAGCTTTACCTGCGGGTGGTGGACTACAAGACCGGCAGCAAGAGTTTTGATCTGACCGAGGTGCGAAACGGTATGGGCCTGCAGATGCTGCTGTACCTGTTTGCCTTGCGGCAGAAAGGACGGGAACTGTACGGCAAAGAAATCGTACCCGCCGGTGTACTCTACCTGCCTGCCCGGGATGTGACCGTTTCCGGTTCCCGCAGCATGAGCGAGGAGGAGCGTCGCAAGCTGATGGACAAGCAGCTGCGCCGCAAGGGTCTGGTGCTGGACGAGCCGGAGGTGCTTTCTGCCATGGAGCGGCCGGGAGAAGATGGGATCCGATTCCTGCCGGTGAAGATGAACCGAAGTGGCACCCTGTCCGGCGACGGGCTGGTGAGTGCCCAACGGTTTGAACGATTGGAGAAGCATGTGGACCGGGTACTTCGGGACATCTGTCGGGAACTGGCTGCGGGCAATATCGCAGCCGATCCGTTCTGGCGCGGACCGGATAAAAATGCCTGTCGCTACTGTGATTACGCCGCCGCCTGCCACTTTGAAGAGGGGCGGGGCGGGGACTGCCGCCGCCGGCTGAGCGGCATGAGTGCTGAGGAGTTTTGGCACAGTCTGGGCGAGGATGTGCAGCAGCACAAGGAACAGGAAGGTGTCTGACGTGAACAAGAACAGTAAGAATATTCTCATCATCAACGATATGCCCGGATACAGCAAGGTGGCCATGGCTGCCATGCTGCCTATTCTGTCTCACATGGGGCACAGCGTGTACAACCTGCCCACGGCGCTGGTATCAAATACGCTGGACTACGGCAAGTTTGCCCTGCTGGATACCACGGACTACATGACCCAAGTCATTGAGGTGTGGAAGGAACTGGGCTTCCAGTTTGACTGCATTACTACGGGCTTTCTGGCCAGTGCCCGGCAGGTGGGTATCATCCGGGACTTCATCGCGGGGCAGAAGAAGGAAGGGCTGTTGGTCATGACCGACCCCATCATGGGGGATGACGGAAAGCTCTATAATGGCGTGACGGAGGAGACGGTGGACAATATGCGCCAGCTCATCGGGGTGGCGGACATCATCGTACCCAACCTGACCGAGGCACAGTTCCTGACCGGCCTTTATGAAGGGGAGCAGACCCTGACTGCGGAACAGGCGCGGGAAGTGGTGGATGGACTGCGCGCCTTTGGGCCCCGTTCGGTAATCGTGACCAGCGGACAGGATGCTTCCACCGGCAAGCACATGGTCTGGGGTTATGACCACACCACCGGGAACTATTTTTCCATTGCGTACCGCCTGATCAAGGTGCATTTTCCCGGTACGGGTGATATGTTCTCCGCTGTTCTGGTGGGCGAATTGCTTCGGGGCAGGCCTCTGCGGGCAGCAGTGAAGCGGGCCATGGATGTGCTGGAGAAGCTGGTCTTTCTGGAGAAAGACGAACTGGACAAGAACAAGGGCATCCGCATCGAAAAGTTTTTGGATGTGCTCAACGACTGAACCGAAGTAACGGGGAGAGGAGGCGGACCATATGCCATTTCCTTTAACAGACGAACAGAGACAGGCGGTGGAAAACCGGGGCGGAGCGGTACTGGTGTCCGCCGCCGCCGGCTCGGGCAAGACCCGGGTACTGGTGGAACGTCTGCTGGACCGGGTGAGCCGGGGAGCGGACATTGACCGTTTTTTGATCATTACCTACACGAAGGCGGCCGCGGCAGAGCTGCGCGGACGCATTGCTCAGGAACTGAATGAACGCCTTGCCGACCGACCGGGCGACCGGCATCTGCGTCGGCAGACGACCCTGATCTACCGGGCACAGATCTCCACCGTTCATGCTTATTGCGCACAGTTGCTGCGGGAGAATGCTGCGCAGCTGGATATGGACCCGGATTTTCGCCTGTGTGACGATGGAGAGTCTTCCGTACTGATGAATCAGGCCCTTGGACGCGTTCTGGAAGACAGATACGAACAGATGCAGCCGGAGGATGGGTTTTCCCGGTTGGTGGACACGATGTCCGCAGGTCGGGATGACCGAAAGCTTATGCAGATCGTGCTGGATGTGTTCGGTCGCATCCAAAGCCACCCGGACCCGGAGGGGTGGCTGAAGGAGCAGGGACAGGTCTGGGAACTGGAGCATGTGGGTGATGTGTCCCAGACACCATGGGGAGCGGTCCTTATGGCCGATGTTCGGGCGCAGGCGGAGTACTGTCTGCAGCGGCTGACCCAGGCGCTGGAACTGGCCGGACGGGACGGTGTGCTTCAGGCCAATTATGCTCCATCTCTGGACGAGAGTCGGCAGGGCATTCAGGTCTTGCTGCGAGCCGACAGCTGGGATGAAATGGCAGCGGCGCTGCCTGTGGCATTCCCCAGAGTGGGTGCCAAGCGCGGAGCGGAGGATATTGTGGCTGCCGAACGGGTAAAGCAGCTGCGTGCCCGGACCAAAAAGCAGCTGGACAGACTGGCCGAGCGATTCGGGCAGACCAGTGAGCAGCTGCTGTATGATCTGGAACAGGCTGCCCCCGCAGTGAAAGCGTTGATGGCGCTGGTGCGGGATTTCGCCGCTGAGTATGAGCGTGAGAAGCGCCGCCGGAATGTGGTGGATTTTTCTGATTTGGAGCATATGGCGGTCAGACTGTTGTATGACCCGGAAAGCGGGACATACACGGATGTGGCACGGGCTCAGAGCGCCCGCTTTGACGAGGTGATGGTGGACGAATTTCAGGACACCAATCAGGTACAGAACGCCATCTTTCAGGCGGTATCCGACGGCGGGCAAAGCGAATTTGCGGTGGGCGATGTAAAACAGTCCATTTATCGCTTCCGCCTGGCTGACCCCACGATTTTTCTTCGCCGTTACGAAACGTTCAAACCGTGGGACGAGGCGCAGGAGGGAGAGCCGCGCAAAATTCTGCTCAAGCGTAATTTCCGCTCCCGACCCCAGGTGCTGGAGGGGGTCAACGAACTGTTCCGGGATTTGATGAGCCGACAGTTCGGTGAGATGGACTATACCGAGGAGCAGGCACTGGTTCCGGGGGCACAGTTCCCCAAGGACGGGGACTACCGTCTGGAACTGGATGTGGTGACAGTCGAGGACGGCGGGGAGGATGAAGAGGAGCAGGAGGACAAGAACCTGCAGGAGGCCCGGAATGCCGCCCGGCGCATTCGTCAGATGCTGGACGGAGAGATCCGGGTGCAGGGCCGGGCGCTGAAGGCGTCTGAGGTGATGATTCTGCTGCGATCTCCCGGCCCGGTGCTCCATTATTACGCCCGGGCGCTGAGCGAACAGAATATCCCGTGGTCCGCCGATGCGGGAGAGGACTTTTTTGAAAGCACCGAAGTGAACGTGGCGCTGGCTCTGCTGCAGGTCGTGGACAATCCTCGTCAGGATGTTCCTCTCATTTCTGTGCTGCGTTCCCCGGTCTGGGGATTTTCTGCTGACCGGCTGGCGCAGCTGCGTGCCCGGGCCGAGGGGGACTTTTACTCCGCGGTGGAGCAGGCTGCCCAACGGGGCGAGCAGGACTGCGTGTATTTTCTGGAGGAACTGGACCGACTGCGGTTTGGGGCGGGAGACCGTACCTGTAGTCAGTTGGTCTGGCATATTTACGAGCAGACCAATCTGCTTGGCCTGATGTCCGTCATGCCTGATGGTGAACGGCGGCGGGAAAATCTGCTGGCCGTGTATGAACTGGCACGGCAGCAGGAGGGGGCCGGGTGCCGCACCCTGTTTGAATTCCTGCTCAGACTGGAGCGTATGCGGCAAAACGGACATAAATTCACATCTGCGACCGCCCGGCAGCAGGAGGGCGTGCGTATCATGTCCATCCACCGCTCCAAGGGACTGGAGGCACCGGTGGTCTTTGTATGCGGACTTGGCCGGCGCTTCAACCGGGAAGATTTTACCCGTCCGGTGCTCTTCCACAGCGTGCTGGGTGTAGGACCGAAATATCTGGAGCGGGAACGGCATATTGAACTCAATACGCTGGCTCGAAGAGCAGTCGCCCTGACACTGGAACGGGAAATGCTGGCGGAAGAACTGCGTCTTTTGTATGTGGCCATGACCCGGGCAAGGGAAAAACTGGTGCTCTCCATGGCACTGACCCGGGCACAGCAGACGCTGGCCGGCCTGCGTGAGGATGCGGACAGCCCCGTGGCATCCCAGGCGCTGGCGGACTGTCCCTGCATGGGTCACTGGATCCTGCTGTCCGCGCTGAACCGTCAAAGCGGTCAGCCGCTGCGGGAACTGGCGGGGCTCAATACCCCTGCGGAACTGGACTATGCCCCGGCGTGGGATGTCAGAGTCGTGTCCGGTGTGCAGCCGGAAGAGACTGTGCGGCAGACTCGCAGTTCGAACAGACGGGAAGAAACACGGATCGACTCGGTCCAATTGAAGCAGAATATGACCTGGCGGTATGATAAGTGGCAGGTCACGCAAATCCCATCCAAGATCACAGCTACCCAGCTTAAGGGACGTATACTGGATCAGGAAGCGGCGCAGGAGGCGGGGCAGGAGCGCACTGCCCAAGTGCATCCTCTGTCCAGACCCCGGTTTGCCACCCGGAAGCTTGGACTGACTCCGGCCCAGCGTGGCAGCGCCATACACCTGGTGATGCAGTATCTGGATTTTGGCAGGACAGGGACAAGAGAAGAAATTGCGGATCAGATCCGGGAACTGGTGGAGCGGGAGTACATTGACCAGCTGCAGGCAGATGCGGTGGATCAGAAACGGCTGCTGGCGTTTTTCCGGTCGCAGTTGGGACAGGAGGTCGTGGCCGCTCAGCCTCATCGGGAATTTAAGTTTTCTTTGCTTGTGCCTGCGGAACTGTATTTTCCCGGCGTGCAGGGGGAGCAGGTACTCCTTCAGGGCGTGGTGGACTGCTGGTTTGAGACCCCGGATGGCATCACGGTGCTGGACTTCAAGAGTGATCGGGTGGACGAGAACACGGTGGAACAGCGCGCTCAGGACTACCGCCCCCAGCTGGAGGCATACGCAAAGGCACTGTCAGCGCTGACCGGAAAGCCTGTGGTGCGGCGGCTGCTGTGGTTCTTCGGGGTGGATCGGGCTGTGCAGGTGTAAAATACGAAAAAATCCGAAAAAAATATCAGAAAGCCCTTGCAATTCTGAAAATGCCGTGCTATACTATCCCATGCGCTTTCCAGAAAACCCTTATAAATGAAAGAGGTGAACACAAATGAAGGAAGGCATCCATCCCAACTACGAGCAGACCACCATTCGCTGCGCCTGCGGCAATGTGATCGAGACCGGCTCTACCAAGAAGGATATCCGCGTTGAAGTTTGCTCCAAGTGTCACCCCTTCTACACCGGCAAGCAGAAGATGGTGGATACTGGCGGTCGTGTCAGCCGCTTCAACAAGAAGTTCGGCCTGGACAAGTAAGTTCCGCATTCAAAAACCGCACCTTATGGTGCGGTTTTTTGTATATCGGCATATAATAACGATATGCTGCTGTACACATGAAAAAGGAGTGTGCACGATGGATAAGATCGCCCTGCCCGGAATCGGGATGCGAAAGGTGAAGAGTGTGTTGGCCGTTGCGCTGGCCTTTCTCCTTTGGCAGGTGGTACGTCTTTGGTTTCCACAGTTCGATGTCCATCCACTGTTCGGTTATATTTATGCCGTCATCGAAATGCGGGACAGCGTGGAGAAGACCAAACAGTTTGGACGTCGCCGGATCAAGGCCACGCTGCTGGGCCTTGCGGTGGGATTGGCCATTCTGCCTCTGAGTGTTCGGTGTGGAGCGTATGCCGGTGAAGGGGCGGTATTTGCCCTGGCCGGGCTGGCGATCATCATGCTGGGCGTTTTGCTTACCCTGTGGTTGGCGGAACTGATTCGGTGCGAAAATTTCTGCGGCATCGCCGCCATTGTTTTTGTTATCTGTATGGTTCGGGACGCGGATGCAGATATCAATATTTACCTGTACGCGGTTTTAAGAGTATTTCAGACACTGCTGGGCGTTTTCTGCGCATGGACGGTCAATGCTTTGATCTGCCCATACCCCAAGCGAAAACCTGACGGGGCAGTGTGAATAAACAGGAGGGGTCATTATGCTGAGAAGAATTGACGTAAAGGACCTGAAGGACAATGTATTTTCCCTCATCGGGGACGAGTGGATGCTTATCACCGCAGGCACGGCCGACAACTGCAACACCATGACGGCCAGCTGGGGCGGACTTGGTATCATGTGGGGGGAGCCTGCGGCCACCGTGTATGTCCGTCCTCAGCGCTATACAAAGGAGTTTATTGACCGGGAGGAATACTTTACCCTGTCCTTCTTCGGTCCGGAATATAAAAAGGAACTGGCCCTGTGCGGGGCCAAGAGCGGCCGCGAGGTGGATAAAATTGGGGAATGTGGCTTCACCGTTGCCTGCGGCGAGGGCGGTGCACCTTATTTTGAGCAGGCGCGGCTGGTGCTGGTGTGCCAAAAGATGTATGCACAGGACATGGACGCGGATGCCATGCCTGAGGCTGTAAAGGAAAAGTGGTATCCCAACCGGGACTACCACACCATGTATCTGGGCCGCATCGTGGAGGCCTATACCAAGGATTAAACCGGAGGTTTTTTATGACCGGGAATAACACACAGGAAAAAGTGGAAAAGGCTGTGCTGGTGGGCTTGAGTGCCCACAGCCTGAACAATGACGAGAATGCTACAGAATCCTCCATGGAGGAACTTGCCGCCCTGCTGGAAACGGCAGGGGGCAGGTGTGTGGGCGTGGTCACTCAGTCCAAGGACAGCCCCGACCCACGCACCTTCATCGGTGAGGGCAAGGTGGCCGAGGTGAAGGAACTGGTCCGGGCCATGGAGGCAGATATGGTGGTGTTCGACAACAGCCTGTCTCCCTCCCAGCAGCGTGTGCTGACGGAAGAACTGGGTGTGTCCGTGCTGGACCGCTCCGCCCTTATTCTGGATATTTTTGCCCAGCGTGCCCGTACCCGTGAGGGGCGGTTGCAGGTGGAGCTGGCTCAGTACAAGTATCTGCTGCCCCGACTGCTGGGTATGTGGAAGCATCTGGAGCGGCAGGAGGGTGCCATCGGCACCCGCGGCCCCGGCGAGACCCAGCTGGAAAGTGACCGCCGCCACATCCGCCGCAAAATCTCCAGACTGGAGGGTGAGCTGAAAGAGGTTCGCCGCATCCGAGGCGTACAGCGGGAACGGCGCATCAAGAACGAAGTGCCCGTGGTGGCCATCGTGGGCTATACCAACGCGGGCAAGTCCACCCTGCTCAACAAGCTGACCGGGGCGGATATCCCGGCCAACAACCGCCTGTTTGACACGCTGGATACCACCACACGGACCCTTGAGATTTCCGATACCTGCACGGTGCTCATTTCCGACACTGTGGGCTTTATCTCCAAACTGCCCCACCATCTGGTGGAGGCATTCAAGGCCACACTGGAGGAACTGGAGTTTGCCGATCTGCTGCTCCACGTCATCGATGCGTCCAATCCCGAATGGCGGGATCAGGCGGCAGTGGTGGACGAGCTCATCCGGGAGCTTGGGGCGGAGCAGACCCCCCGGCTTGAGGTATTCAACAAGTGTGACCGTTACGTGGGCGAGATCCGTCCCCATGGAGAGAATATCGTGTCTATCTCCGCGAAAACCGGGGAGGGGCTGGACGAACTGTTGGAGGCTATCGGCAAGCGGCTGGACAGCGGTGCGCGCAGAGTGACCATCCATCTGCCCTACGACAAGGGTGGTATTCTGGATGCCCTGTATAAGGAAGCCAAGGTGGAGAAGGTGGACTACTCCGAGACCATCGATGTGGTGGCGGTGTGTACACCTAAGACCATCGGGCAGCTTGGCCCGCTGGTGGAGGGCTGGCAGCCCCATAAGGAGCCTTGGGAAGAATAAACTGGCAGACAGAGGTTGCCTGCAGAGTGAGCTGCGATATACCAAGCAGAACAGGGGGGAACACTCCATGACTGAATATTATATCCCTACCAAGCGCAGTGAGGCGCGGCTGGTGGAAAAGCGCTCGGAGTTCATTGGCCGGGTCTGGCGGGTGGAGAGTGAGGAAGAGGCCCGCATGTGCATCGAGGCCACCCGAAAAAAAGACTATGCCGCAAACCACCACTGCTGGTGCTATATTATACAGGATGGCCCGGTACGCTACTCCGATGACGGCGAGCCACAGGGAACAGCCGGACAACCCATGCTCAACGTGTTTCAGCGGGAGGGCGTGGTCAACGTGTGCTGCGTGGTCACCCGATACTTTGGAGGCATCCTGCTTGGCGCGGGCGGTCTGGTCCGAGCCTATACCCAAAGCGCAAAGGATGCGCTGGATGCGGCGGGTATCTCTGTGGTTCGCCGGTGGGTGGCCATGGAGCTGCCCTGTACTTACAACCAGTTCGAGACCATGCGCCGGGAGGTAGCTGCCTTTGACGGTGTGGTGGAGAACATCGACTACGGCGCGGACGTGGTTCTGTCCGTCCTTTTGCCCGAAGAGCGGGCTGGGGAGTTTTCCGCCCGTATCGTGGATGTGAGTGCCGGAACGGTAGAGCCGCTGGAGGCGGGCGAACAGTTCAAGGATGTCCCATTCAGGGAAGCAAAATAAGACGAAGACGCATTGACGAAAAAAGTCGATGCGTTTTCTTTTTTGGCAAATATAAAAATGTTATGGAACTGTAAATTCGAGATAAAGATATCATAAATTTTGTTGTAACAGGTCGATTCTTTCGCTATCATGCATAGGAATTAAAGTGGCGTAATAGGTGTATTTTGGGGTGTTTCCCACACAGGAGAGGTACGTATGAGTCTTCGCATCGGAATCGACATCGGCTCCACCACAGTGAAGGTAGTGGTGCTGGACGACTATAACAGGCTGCTGTTCCGTTCCTATGAGCGGCACTTTTCCAAAACCCGTGAACGAGCGGTCCAGACGCTGTACGGCGTTGCGGACATGCTGCGTGGACGGCAGGTGAAGCTGGTCATTACCGGCTCGGCTGGACTGGGTGTGGCCAAGGCCGCCGGCCTTGACTTTGTGCAGGAGGTATATGCCACCGCCGCGGCGGTGAATACCTATATCCCCGACACGGATGCAGTCATCGAATTGGGTGGAGAGGATGCAAAAATCATCTTCTTCGGCGGTGCACTGGAAGAGCGTATGAACGGAACCTGTGCAGGCGGCACAGGTGCATTTATCGACCAGATGGCCACGCTGATGAATGTGACGGTGGACGAGCTGGATGCGCTTTCACTGCAGCATGAGAAAATCTATCCCATCGCCAGCCGCTGCGGCGTGTTCGCCAAAAGTGATATTCAGCCCATTCTCAATCAGGGCGGGCGCAAGGAGGATGTGGCGGCGTCTATTTTTCAGGCAGTGGTGGATCAGACGGTGGCCGGCCTGACGCAGGGACGGGAACTGAAAGGGAAAATCGTCTTTCTGGGTGGTCCGCTGCACTTTTTGATGGGCCTTCGGGAACGCTTTGTGAAGACACTGAAGCTGGATGGGGAACACGCCGTGTTCCCTGAGGACGGTGACTGTTTTGCGGCCATGGGCGCGGCCCTGTGCTCCGGGGACTATGACAGCATTGATTTTGACCAGGCTCTTTCGCGGCTGGAGAGCAGTGTGGACAGCACCACGCTGATGGACACCATGCCCGCTCTTTTTGATAACCGGGAGGAGTATGATGCCTTTGTAGCCCGGCACAACGCATCTGCCCCGCCCCGGGAAGATGTGGGAGACTATGCCGGAGATGCATTTCTGGGTATCGACGCCGGTTCCACCACCACCAAGATGGCGCTGGTAACGGGGGATGGCAGCCTGTTGTATACCTATTATCACTCCAATCAGGGCAATCCCGTGGCTATTGTGCTGGAACAGCTGAAGGAAATCTATCGTCTGTGTGAGGACCGGGTCCGGATCAAGGGTGCGGCGGTCACCGGCTATGGCGAGGATCTGATCAAAAACGCCTTTTCCTGCGACTTGGGACTGGTGGAGACTGTGGCTCACTATAAGGCTGCGGCCCACTTTGACCCGGACGTGGATTTTATCATCGATATCGGCGGACAGGACATGAAGTGCTTTAAGGTCCGCAACGGCGCGGTGGATTCCATCCTGCTTAACGAAGCCTGCTCTTCCGGCTGCGGCTCCTTCATTGAGACCTTTGCCCGGGCGCTGGGCTACTCCATCGCCGATTTCGCCAAGCTGGGCCTGTTCGCCAAGCATCCGGTGGATCTGGGATCACGGTGCACCGTATTCATGAACTCTTCGGTCAAGCAGGCTCAGAAGGACGGTGCAAGTGTAGAGGATATCTCTGCGGGACTTTCTGCATCCATCGTGAAAAATGCCGTTTACAAAGTCATTCGTGCGGCCAATGCGGACGATTTGGGCCGACACATCGTGGTGCAGGGCGGCACATTTTACAATGATGCGGTGCTCAGAGCCTTTGAACGGGAGCTTGGACGAAACGTCACTCGGCCTGCCATCGCGGGCATCATGGGTGCGTTTGGCGCGGCGCTGGCTGCCCGGGATCTGGGGCTGGAGCGAAGTGCGCTGCTGGACGGACAGGCGCTGGAACACTTCGCCCACACTGCGAAGCCGGCCTCCTGTGGCTTGTGTACCAACCACTGCGCCCTGACTGTGAATACCTTTGACGGCGGCCGCCGTTTTATCTCCGGTAACCGCTGTTCCCGTCCGCTGGGCACGCAGAAAGAGGACAGCCCGGACCTGATGACGTATAAGTACCAAAAACTGCGCGCCATGGAGGGAAAGGGGACGGGTGACGGCTCCCGGGGACGCATGGGGATCCCGTTTGGGCTGAATATGTACGAAAATCTGCCCTTCTGGTATGCGTTTTTCACAAAGCTGAACTTTCAGGTGGTGTTGTCCGCTCCATCCTCCCGTAAGCTGTACCTCAAGGGACAGCGCACCATCCCTTCAGACACGGTGTGCTATCCCGCAAAACTGCTTCACGGTCATGTGGAGGATCTGGTGGAGCAGAGTGTGGACGCTGTCTGGTATCCATGCATGTCCTACAACAATGACGAGGGAATCGGGGACGATCACTATAATTGTCCCGTGGTGGCCTATTATCCCGAACTGCTGGCGGTCAATGTGCCCGCACTGAAAAAGGTGCGTTTCCTCAACCCCTATGTAGGCCTGTGGCGGCGGGATGATTTTGAGAAGCGCATCGTAAAGTATATGCGAGAGCAGTTCCGTATCCCGGCCCGGGAGACGGCGGCTGCCGTCCGGGCGGCTTACGACTCCTATGAGGCGTACCTTGCCGATGTGCGTGATACCGGAAAAGCGTATATCGAGCAGGCTCGGGCGGAGGGAAAGTCGATTCTTGTGGTGTGCGGCCGCCCCTATCACATTGATCCGGAAATCAACCACGGGATCAACGATTTGATGACCTCCTTCGGTTTTGCGGTGGTGACGGAGGACGCCCTGAGCCATCTGGAGGGCTACGCGCCCCGCAGGGTACTCAATCAGTGGACCTTCCAGAGCCGGATGTACAACGCGGCCCGTTATGTGTGCTCTCAGCCGGATATGCAGGCGGTACAGCTGGTCAGCTTTGGCTGTGGCTCGGACGCCATTACTACCGATGAAATGAGAGATATTCTGGAGGGGGGCGGCAAGCTCTATACCCAGCTGAAGATCGATGATATCAGCAATCTGGGCGCGGTGAAGATCCGTATCCGCAGCCTGATGGCGGCTATTGAGGCCAGAAAGGAGCGGTGACATGGCGCAATTGATTTATGATGAGACCGGTCGGCTGCTCTTTACCAGGGAGATGAAAGAGGAATATACCATTCTCATGCCTCAGATGCTGCCGGTCCATTTTGGAATGTTCCGTCAGCTTCTGGAACTGGAGGGCTATAAGGTAGACCAGCTGAACAACACCGGCAGAGCGGTGATCGACGAGGGACTGAAATATGTCCACAACGATACCTGCTATCCGGCGCTGCTGGTGATCGGGCAGATGATCGACGCTGTGAAACACGGCGGCTATGATCCCCATAAGGTTGCCCTGTTCATTACTCAGACCGGCGGTGGCTGCCGGGCTTCCAATTACATCCATTTGCTGCGCAAGGCGCTGGGGAAGGCGGGACTTTCCTTTGTGCCTGTCATCTCCGTCAATGCATCCGGACTGGAGAAAAATCCCGGGTTTGAACTGTCACCTACCCTGTTGTTCAAGCTGATGTGTGCCATTGCCTACGGCGATTTGATCATGGATGCGGCCAACCAGATCCGGCCTTACGAGATGACGCAGGGGCAGACGGATCAACTGGTGGAGCGGTGGTCCCGGAGGCTTGCGGAGGAATTCCAGCAGGGGAAGGGCCTTGCCGGACATCGAATGAGCGCTAATTTTCAGCAGATCTGTCGGGATTTTGCGGCCGTTCCCACCCGGGGCGAACCCAAGGTGCGGGTTGGCATCGTGGGAGAAATCTACGTCAAATTTTCTGCTTTGGGTAACAACAGACTGGAACGCTTCCTGCTGGAGGAAGGGGCAGAACCGGTGGTGCCCGGATTGATGGACTTTATTCTCTATTCTGTACATGCCCGTATTACCGATGTGCGCCTTTACGGCGGTTCACGGCTGGGTGCGGCGCTGTGCAGTGCTTTTATCGCCTATGCCGAGGGACTTCAGAAAAAAATGGGCGCAGCCATGAAGCGGGCGGGCCTGCGGCCCTGCGGTACTTTTTCCAACCTGCGCAGAGGGGTTGGCGGCTACCTGAGTGAGGGCAACAAAATGGGGGAGGGATGGCTGCTTACGGCGGAGATGCTGGAGCTTATCCGTTCCGGAACACCCAATATCGTATGCACTCAGCCATTTGGTTGCCTGCCCAACCATATTGCGGGTAAGGGAATGCTGCGTAAGCTGAAGGACGATTTCCCCACGAGCAATATCGTAGCCATTGACTATGACCCCGGCGCCACGAAAATCAATCAGGAAAACCGGATCAAGCTTATGTTGGCCAATGCCAGAGAACTGGATAAAAAGCGAGAGTCAAATTTGCTGCAGACGGGTGAACCGGCGTTAGCAAAGTGAATGGAAAACAGCGCGGATCGGAAGATCCGCGCTGTTTTTTTGACGGATATGGCCTATATGTAAAGAACGGACTTTTTTGCGAAAAAAATCGTACCAAAAGGAAGGAAGATGTGGTATGATAATAAATGAGCAATTATAGCATTGTGGGGCAGTGTACCCCAAAGGAAAGGAGCGGTCGGATATGCGCGGAAAAACTAGTCTGGTTGTCCTTGCGGCACTGCTGTGTGTGCTGCTGTCCGGCTGTTTCCCGTGGTCGGCGGAGGATTCTTACAAGTTGCCCCGGCCCCCAAAGGATTATGAAAATCTGATGCAGGCAGTGGCCCAGACCAAACGGGAACTGGCCCTTGAATACTCCGCCACAGTGGAGGATGTACCCCCCTCTGCCGGTGACAATACCTCTACCGTTCAGCTGCTGGACATGGATGGGGACGGTGAACAGGAGACGGCAGTGACCTTTTTTCGCATCCTGGGCGCGGATATGCCGGTACGGCTCTACTTCTATACCCTTCAGGAGGATGGCCGCTATGTGCTGAGTAATGTGATCCAGGGTGAGGGAGACAGCGTTTACGCGGTGTACTATGCGGATCTGGACGGCGCACGGGATCCTTTGACCCAGAAGCACTGCAAAGAGGTCGTGGTCAGTTGGAGGATGGGCAGCGGCGCTGATTATCTGGGCGTCTATGCGCTGGAGGCGGAGCAGATGCAGGCACAGACGCTTATCATGACCGCCTATCAGACCTACCGGCTGGTGGATCTGGACCGGGACGGGCTGACAGAGTTGGCCGTAGCCCGCATCAATCAGGAACTGACGAGCGGTGAAGTTGCGCTGCATGACTGGAATGCGGCCGGAGTTGCCACGGTGTCCTCGGCGGCACTGAGTGCGGGAATTTCAGCAATTGGGCAGATGAAGGCGGACTATCTGACGGATCTGATCCCTGCCCTGTACATCACCGGCGAATTGGCGGCTGGGGGCAAAGTGACCGATGTGCTGGCAGTTTGTAACGGCGAGCTTACCAATCTGACCGTGGATCCGGAGACCGGAGTAAGCCGGGAACTGGTGACCGGGTTGCGGGAAATGGCACCCGCCGATGTAAACAGTGACTATATTTCGGAGATCGCCCGCCCCAGACAGCTGCCTGCTTACGGAACGGCCGTCAATACGTGGCTGATGGATTGGGTGCAATATGATGCCCGGGGGCGTGCAAAAGAAATCTGCACCACTTACCACAATACGGCGGATGGCTGGTATCTGATTATCCCGGATCACTGGAGAAACAGACTGACTATCTACCGAAATGACAGTGTCAGTGGACAGCGGGCGGTGGTGTTTGCCCTGTGGCAGGGGGCGGAGAAGGAACCGCTGCCCTTCCTGAGCATCTATAAGCTGACCGGAGCAAGTCGGAGTACCAGAGCCGACAGTGGCAATCGTTTTATTCTGGCAGAGGACAGCAGTGCGGTCTATGCTGCTACATTTTATAACACATGGAACTGCGGGCTGGATGAAAACGGCCTGTTGGAGAATTTCCGTCTGATCGTCAGCAGCTGGTCCGGAGACTGACGGGAGAGAGGAGTGCCTGAAATGAAAAAAGTACTTGTTCTGGAGGATGAGGAAAACATCCGCAGTTTTGTGGTGATCAACCTGAAACGGGCGGGTTACGAGACCATTGAGGCCGCCACCGGTGAGGAGGCACTGACCCAACTGAAGAATAACCCCGGTATCAAGGTGGCACTGCTGGACGTGATGCTGCCGGATATTGACGGTTTTGAAGTTTGCCGTCGGATCCGGGTGAATGACAACAAAATCGGAATTATCATGCTGACTGCCCGCACGCAGGAGATGGACAAGGTGACCGGACTGATGACCGGGGCGGACGACTATGTGACCAAGCCGTTCTCGCCGGCGGAGCTCACCGCCCGAGTGGACGCCCTGTTCCGCCGCACGGGCAGCGAGCCGTCGCTGGAGCCGGGTGAGTTGTATCAGCCGCCCTTCCTGCTTAATACCCGCAACCGCACGCTGGAAAAGAATGGGCAGCGGATCAAGCTGACACAGGTAGAGTACGGCATTGTAAAGCTGTTCATGGAAAATCACGGCAAGGCTTTGTCCCGAGAAGAAATTCTGGATGCGGTATGGGGCAGAGATTATTTCGGCGAGCTGAAGATCGTGGATGTGAATATCCGCCGTCTGCGCATCAAAATCGAGGATGATGCCCAGAACCCGGCCTTTATCACCACCGTGTGGGGCTATGGATACAAGTGGGGAGCGTAAGTCTTTGAGCCGCTGAGAGCGGGACAATAGACTCCGGCGTGGATGGAGGAGTCCGGAACCGGACTAAAAACCAAATCGAGGCCCACTGCAGTGGGGGCGATTTGGAGAGGACGAGGTGAGACCATGGCCGCAAAACAAAATAAACAGGACAGCGCCCGAGTGCGGGGCATCCGCCAGCGTTGGATCGCCAACAGTGTCAGCGTGGTGCTGTTTATGGTGGTGCTGGCTGTGGTGGCATTCTCTCTGGCTATGGCGAGCTATTACTACGATGCTATGGAAGAGGGGCTAAAAGCCCGTGCCGGCAGTGCAGCCTCCTTTTTCCGGAATTATACGGAGTCGGAGTACCGCAGGACCGCGAAAAACTATGTGGACAACTTTGGTGAAAAAAGCAAACTGGAGCTGCAGTTCATTGAGCCGGATGGCTCCATCCTCTATTCCAGTTACGGCCTGACTGCCGGAAGCCGTCCGGGAACGGCAGACATTGAGGGAGCATTTGAAAATGCGGTCATGACCCCATGGCGGGGGCGGGATCCCTCCACGGACGAGCGTATTATGGCGGCCACAGCACCGGTCATCTATCGTGGAAATCTGGTGGGCGCGGTGCGTGTGGTCACCTCCATGCAGGAGGTTGATCGGCAGCTGCTGCTGGCCTCGGGAACGGTGGCCCTGATCGGTATCATTTTGCTGGCCATGCTGTATATCTCCAACCTGTTTTTTGTCCGCTCCATTATCGAGCCGCTGGCGGGCATCACACAGACCACCCGGCGCATTGCAGACGGTAGCTACGGTATTCAGCTGGAAAAAACTTATGATGACGAAATCGGTGAACTGACCGATGCCATCAATGACATGTCCCTGAAAATCAGGCAGGCAGAAAAGGTGCAGACGGAGTTTATTTCCTCCGTCTCCCATGAACTGCGCACCCCTCTTACCGCCATCAACGGCTGGGCAGAGACCATCATGAACGGGGAACTGCAGGAGCCGGAGGATGTGAAAAAGGGCATGAGCATCATCGTCAGTGAGGCCCGCAGACTGACCAACATGGTGGAAGAGCTGCTGGAATTTTCCCGCATTTCCGACGGGCGCTTTACGTTGGCAGTAGAGGCACTGGACCTGAAGGCGGAACTGGAGGACGCGGTGTACACCTACCGTGAGTTCTTCCGTCGGGACGGGATCGCCCTGAACTATTACGACTGCCCGGAGGATATGCTCCCCGTGATCGGTGACCCGGAGCGACTGCGGCAGGTGTTCTGCAATCTGCTGGACAACGCGGCCAAACACGGCGGTGCGGGCAAGCGCATTGACGTGACCATCCGTCAGGATGAGACCGATGCTATCATCGCCATCCGGGACTACGGCCCCGGTGTGCCGGAGGATGAACTGCCCTTTATCAAAAATAAGTTTTACAAGGGCAGTTCCAAAGCCAGAGGCAGTGGCATCGGCCTTGCAGTGTGCGAAGAGATTATTTCGCGCCATGAGGGTGAACTGCTTCTGGACAATGCCCCCGAGGGGGGCTGTCGGGTGACCATTCGACTGCCAATTGGAACATAAGTTCGAAGAAATACTTGCAATCCGGTCATAGGACTGGTAGAATATTTGGTATGAAAGGGCGCGCAGCGCCAGAGGAGAACCCATGAGTAACGAACAAAACAAGTCCTGCTGCCCCGGTGGATTTAAGACCATGTGCGGGGACAGGCTCTGATTGAAGGCATTATGATGCGCGGCCCCAAGAAGCAGGCCGCCGTGGTCCGCCGTCCTGATGGGGAACTGGAGATTCGGGAGGAAGAACTCAAGTTCATCAAGGACCGCTACCCTGTTCTGGGCTGGCCACTGATCCGGGGCGTGATCACCTTTCTGGACTCCATGGTCAACGGAGTGAAGGCGCTGATGTGGTCTGCGGAGTTCTTTCCAGAGGACGAGGAAAACCCGGAGGAACCCTCTAAATTTGAAGTGTGGCTGGAAAAGAAGCTGGGTAACGAAAAAATGACCTCTCTCATTATCGCGCTGGCAGGGATACTGGGTATCGGTCTTTCTATCGTGCTGTTTTTCCTGTTACCCACGCTGTTGGGCGGTCTGGTTAGTCTGGTAACGAAGTCCATGCTGGTCCGTAATCTGGCCGAAAGTATTTTAAAAATCGTTATTTTTATGGCTTATCTGGCTCTTTGTTCCCAGATGAAGGACATTCGTCGGGTGTTCCAGTATCACGGCGCGGAGCACAAGACTATCTTCTGTTACGAGGCCGGTTTGCCATTGACTGTGGAAAACGTGCGCAAGCAGTCCCGGCATCATCCCCGTTGCGGCACCAGTTTTCTGTTTGTGGTCATCATCGTGTCCATTCTGGTATCCACGGTGGTGTTCTCGATCTGGCCGATCTATAACACAATCCTGCGGTTTCTGGCCCATCTGGTGATGCTGCCTGCCATCGTGGGAGTCAGCTACGAATTTAACCGCTGGTGCGGACGCAATGACAACGCCCTGACCCGGGTGCTCACCGCACCCGGCCTGTGGCTGCAGAACTTTACCACCTTTGAGCCGGATGACTCCATGATCGAGGTAGGCATCAAGGCGTTGGAGCTGGTGCTGCCCGAACGCAAGGGCGATGATAAGTGGTAAATCAGAAGTTAGGAGTTGAGTGGCCTTATGGCAACAACTTATAATAATTTGTATCTGGATACCCGTAACCGCCTGCGTCATGCGGGGGTCTCTCAGGCGCAGACCGAGGCCCGGGAAATCGTATGCTATGCCGCAGACAAGACCAAGGAGCAGTTGTACCGGGATATGTCCCTGTATGCCTCCAGCGATCTGGAGCGGCGTGTGGAGGAACTGGTGCAGCGACGTCTTGCCGGTGAGCCGGTGGCCTATATCGTGGGCGAATGGGAGTTCTACGGTCTGCCATTGGATATCTCCCGGGATGTACTTATTCCCCGGGCGGATACCGAGGTGCTGGCTGCACAGGCCATTGAAAAGGCGCAGGCGGCCGGAGAGGGTGGCCGGGTGCTGGATCTGTGCGCCGGAAGCGGTTGCGTGGGTCTGGCGGTGGCGGCCAACGCCCCCAACTGCCGTGTTGTGTTGGCTGATCTGTCCGAAGGGGCGCTGCGTCTGTGTAAGCAGAATGTGCGCCGCAACAGCCTGAATGCCCGGGTCACCTGCGTCAGCGCCAACGCGCTGGAGGCACCCTCCTCCGTGCTGTGGGACTTTGATGTGATTGCCTGCAACCCCCCCTACATACCCACCGGGGATATCGAGGGGCTGGACATCTCCGTAAAGGAGTACGAACCCCTGATGGCGCTGGACGGCGGCGTGGACGGACTGGACTTCTATCGTGTGATCGCCTCCAAGTGGAAGTCCGCCCTGCGTCTGGGTGGAACCCTGATTTTTGAAGTGGGTATCGATCAGGCGGAGGCCGTGGCTCAGATCATGGCGGACAACGGCTTTGAGAATATCGTCACTACCGAGGATACCGGCGGTATCCAGCGTGTGGTCGAGGGTACGATTAACGAGTAAAGCCCGCGTTATCGGACTTTGTGTTTGGGATAATGGTATCGTGAATAAGAGAAAGACCGGCATTTCACCGGCCTGAAAGGATGAAAGATATGGCAACCAAAAAGCCTATGGTAGAGAGCGCGACTCCCGCATCTGACAAGAAGAAGGCCCTTGAGACCGCCATGGCTCAGATCGAGCGCACTTACGGCAAGGGCTCCATCATGCGTCTGGGTGAGAATGTGGATGCTATGGTGGAGGCGGTGCCCACCGGTTCTTTGTCTCTGGATTTGTCTCTGGGTATTGGCGGACTGCCCAAGGGCCGCATCATCGAGATCTACGGGCCGGAATCCTCCGGTAAGACCACCCTGGCCCTGCACGTGGTGGCCGAGGCCCAGAAGCTGGGCGGCGAGGTGGCCTTTATTGACGCCGAGCATGCTCTGGATCCCACCTACGCCCGGGCGCTGGGCGTGGACATTGACTCCATGCTGATTGCTCAGCCCGATACCGGCGAGCAGGGTCTGGAAATCTGCGAAGCGTTGGTGCGCTCCGGTGCCATCGACGTAGTGGTGGTGGACTCTGTGGCCGCCCTGACCCCCCGTGCGGAAATCGAGGGCGACATGGGCGACAGTCATGTGGGTCTGCTGGCCCGACTGATGAGTCAGGCCCTGCGTAAGCTGGCCGGCTCCATCGCCAAAACTAACTGCATTGTCATCTTCATTAACCAGCTGCGAGAAAAGGTGGGCGTCATGTACGGCAATCCCGAGGTGACCACCGGCGGCCGAGCGCTGAAGTTCTATTCCTCCGTGCGTATCGACGTGCGCCGGGTGGAGGCCCTGAAGAATGGGTCCGAAATCATCGGCAACCGCACCCGCGCCAAAATTGTCAAGAACAAGGTGGCCCCTCCCTTCCGCGAGGCGGAGTTCGACATTATGTACGGGGAGGGTATTTCCAAGATCGGTGAGCTGCTGGACATCGGCGTGAAGCTGGATCTGGTTCAGAAGTCCGGCTCCTGGTTCGCCATGGGCGAGATGCGCTTGGGTCAGGGCCGCGACGCCGCCAAGGAGTTTTTGAAGCAAAATCCTGATGTTGCCGAGGAACTGGAGGCCAAGATCCGGGCCAACGCCTACAAGCTGATGAGCAAGCAGTCTCAGGCCGCTGCCCGCGCCGCGGGGCGTGCTGTGGACGTATCGGCAGAGGATTTTGAAGATAAGGACAACTGACCATGCGCATTGAGGAGCTGAAACCCTCCAAACGGGTGCAGGGCCGCTGGCTTGCTGTACTGGAGGACGGAAGTATTCTGCGCGTGGGGGAGGGCGAGGTCATCGACTTCGCCCTTTATGCCGGTAGGGAGCTGACGGACGGCGAAGCCGAGGTGCTCACCGCCGCCGCCCGATGCACCGGATTAAAGGAAAAGGCACTGAACCTGCTTGCCCGTAAGCCGATGTCTCGCAAAGAACTGGAGCGCAAGCTGACGGAATGGGAAGCGGGGGAGGAGGAGATATCCTCCATCTGTGTGCGTATGGAGGAATTAGGGTTTCTTAACGATGCGGCCTATGCCGTTCAGGTGGTGCGCCATTACAGCCAAAAGGGCTGCGGCGAGCACAAATTGCGGGACGAGCTGTACCGTAGAGGCGTGCCCCGGGAACTGTGGGAGGATGCCCTTGCTCACGCCGCTGACCCTGCCGAGACCATTGATGCCTTTGTGCACAAAAAGCTGGCGGGAAAAGAGCCCGACCGTAAGGAACTGAAAAAAGTGTCCGACGCGCTGATGCGCCGTGGCTACGGCTGGGAGGATATCTCTGCCGCCCTGCGGCGTTTTGGTGCGGAAACAGAGGACTAAACCCTGAATGGGAGCGATGTTATGTCTTTGAAAGTAGCGTTCATCTCTCTTGGCTGTGCCAAGAATCTGGTGAACACCGAACAGATGATGGCGCTGTGCCGGGATGCCGGGTTTATTGTGACCGGCGAGCCGGAGGGGGCCGATGTGGCTGTGCTGAACACCTGCGGCTTCATTGACGCGGCCAAGAGCGAGGCAATCCAGAACATTCTGGAGCTGGGGCAGCTCAAGGACGAGGGCAAGCTGGGCAAACTGCTGGTGGCCGGCTGTCTGTCTCAGCGCTATCCGGAGGATATTTTGGCGGAACTGCCCGAGGTGGACGGTATTCTGGGTACGGGAAGCTATACCGATGTGGTTCAGGCAGTGGAAAGCCTGCTGGAGGGTGATCAGCCCACCTTCTTCGGGGATATCCACAGCACCATTGAGGATGGAGCCCGCATGGTGACCACGCCCCCCTACACCGCTTATTTGAAGATTGCCGAGGGGTGCAGCAACGGCTGTGCATTCTGTATCATTCCAAAACTGCGAGGCCGCTACCGCAGTCGGGACATGGATTCTCTGCTGGCGGAGGCCAAGGGACTGGCGGATGCGGGAGTAAAGGAACTCATCGTTATTGCACAGGATATCACCCGTTACGGTTGGGATAAAAAGGACGGAACCTCTCTGGCCGGGCTGCTTGCTGAGCTTTGCAGGCTGCCATTCCACTGGATTCGCCTGCACTACCTCTATCCCGAGGCGGTGACGGACGAGCTGATCGAGGTGATCGCTTCCCAGCCCAAGATCCTGCACTATCTGGACATTCCCATCCAGCACTGCAACGACCGGGTGCTTAAGGCCATGAACCGCCGCAGCACCAAGGCAGATATTGAGACCCTGTTTGACAAGCTGCGCCAAGCCATGCCCGATGTGGTCATCCGTACTTCCATCATCTGTGGTTTCCCCGGTGAGACCGAGGAGGAGTACGAGGAACTGTGTGAATTCCTGCGTGAGCAACGGCTGCAGCGAGCGGGTGTGTTCCGGTTCTCCCCGGAGGAGGGGACGAAAGCTGCCGAAATGGACGAGCAGGTGGACGAGGCGGTGGCCGAGCGCCGGGTGGAGCTTCTGGTGGAGCTGCAGTCCCGGGTGATGGATGAGTTCAACGAAGAGCGTCTGGGCTGCGTGATGGAGGTTTTGTGTGAGGGCTTTGACAGCCAGATGGGCTGCTATGCCGGACGCACCTATGCCGATTCTGTGGACATCGATGGCCGGGTATACTTTACCGCTGCGGGGCTCATTCCTGCCGGCGAATTTGTGAATGTACGCATCACCGGAACCGAGGACGGCGAACTGACCGGTGAGATTGAAGATTAAGGAGAAAGAGAAATGAATACTGCCAATAAATTGACCATGCTCCGGGTGCTGATGATCCCGGCATTCCTGATGGTGCTCTATCTGGGCATCCCCTTTGCAAGCTACATCGCGCTGGCCATTTTCATCGTTGCCAGCCTGACCGACTGGCTGGACGGCTACATCGCCCGCAATTATAACCAGACCACCGACTTTGGCAAGTTTATGGACCCGCTGGCCGACAAGTGTCTGGTCATCGCGGCCATGCTGTGGTTTGTGGAGATCGGCCAGATGCCCGCATGGGCGCTGCTCATCGTGGTGGTGCGTGAATTTGCCGTCAGCGGCATCCGCATGCAGGCAGCCAATCTGGGCCGCGTCATCGCTGCGGGTTGGTCGGGCAAGGTGAAAACCGCCTCCACCATGGTGTGTATCTGCCTGATGCTGCTGCCCATCCCCCCGGTGGTCAACACCGTGTGCGTGGCAGTCATCGTGGCCACTACCCTTTACTCCGGCGGGGAGTACCTGATCCAGAACAAAGACGTGTTTTCCAGCATGAAGTAAAGGGAAAGCCCTGCACCGCGGTGCAGGGCTTTTTCGTTCACTTTTTTCGCAAATCAAACAGAATTGCAAGGGTGCACAGCAGCACCATCAAAAGCAGGATGAAAATGGCGCAGTTTCGGAAAAATTCTTGAGGCAGGAGGCAGATGATGGGGTCGGTGTACGGATCAAACAGCCAGTTGCTTTTGCCGGGGAAGAACAGAGTATGAAACAGGGTGAATGCCCCGGAGAAGTTCGTGGCGGCCAAAGCGCCGATGACCAGAAACGTACCGCCCAGCCCCACGCTGCCCCAAAAGGAAAAGCCCCGCTTCATGAAGCGGTAGGGATGGACACTGCTCCTGTTCCGGACCAGTGTCCATCCCAGCAGGAACAGTCCGGAAAGAAGGGCAGCACGCAGGTCCAGAAGAAACAGAGTGCGCACATCCGCAAAATGATCCCTGCCGGACTGGGACCAGGGCAGGATGCCGGCAGAAAAGGTGTCGGTGCGCCCGACACAGAAATCCATCATCTCGTCATAGGCCTGTGTGATCTGCGCCCGGCTCAGACCGGTGGTTTCTTCAAGGTCCAGCAGATCGATATGTGCATAGTAAAAGGGGCGAAGCAAAATGGGGACCGCGATGGACGCGGTCAGAATAAACACCGCTGTAAAAATGGACAGTACGGCGGATAATAGTTTGCTTTGACGCATAGGCTCACACTCCCGGTCACAGGATTTGATTTATGATACCACACAGGGTTGAAAAATTCCACTTTTCGGGATGGTTATTTCATGGTATGATAAAACCATAAAGCAGCGAGGAGGAAAGAACTGTGATCTATCGTTCCTTTCAGGACCTGAAGCTGTCCGCGCTGGGGATGGGCGGTATGCGCTTGCCTATGCTGCCTGAGGATAACAAGACGGTTGACGAGGCGGCAGTGGCCGAATTGGTGGACTGTGCCATGGCCCACGGCATTAATTACTATGATACCGCATGGGGTTACCATGGTGGTCAGTCCGAGGTGGCTCTGGGTAAAGCCCTGCGCCGCCATCCAAGGGACAGCTACTGCATCGCGGACAAATTTCCCGGCTATGACCTGCGGAATATGGACAAGGTGGAGTCCATTTTTGAAGAGCAGCTGCGCAGAACGGGGATGGAGTATTTTGACTTCTATCTGTTCCACAATGTGAATGAGCTGAATATTAACCACTATTTGGATGATGAGACCTACGGCATCTACAGCTATCTGATCAAGCAGAAGCAAAATGGACGAATCCGGCACTTGGGCTTTTCCGCTCACGGAGAGATGCCTGTTCTGGAGCGATTTTTGAATGCCTACGGCAAGGACATGGAGTTCTGCCAGCTGCAGATCAACTGGGTGGACTGGGAGTTCCAAAAGGCGCAGGAAAAAGTGGAGCTGATGCGCAAATGGAATCTGCCTGTCTGGGTCATGGAACCCCTTCGGGGCGGCAAGCTGGTCAGTCTGGCGCCGGAGCGAACAGCCGAACTGGCAAAGCTGCGCCCGGAGGAAACCATGCCCGGCTGGTGCTTCCGTTTCCTGCAGAGTTTGGAAGATGTGGTGGTTACCCTATCCGGCATGACTACGCTGGAGCAGCTGAAGGAAAACATACGTGCCTATGAGGAGTGCAAGCCGCTGAACGAAACAGAGCTGAACTCAATTCTGGAATTGGGCAGAGAACTGACCCGTGGCGTGCCCTGTACTGCCTGCAGCTACTGCACCACCCACTGCCCTCAGGGGCTGGACATTCCCTCACTGATGGAGCTCTACAACGAGCAGACCTTTGGCGGAAACGGATTTTTGATCCCCATGCGCATGAAGGTGCTGGGTGAGGGCAAGCGGCCTGCCGACTGCCTCGGCTGCCGTAGCTGCGAGGCAGTTTGCCCCCAGAACATTAAAATTTCCGAGGTGCTGAGCGATTTTGCCAGGAAGCTGTAATTTGCATACATCAACAAAACCCAAGCCGTCAGCTTGGGTTTTGTTTTGTACTTAAGGTGCACATACTATCATCAACGAGGTGATGGTATGGACTCTTTATGGAGGGAAACAACAACGCTACCTCAACTTGAGAGTTTAAAGGCAGATTTGAAAACGGATGTGCTTATCATTGGCGGCGGTATGGCCGGGGTGCTTTGCGCATATATGCTGGAGCAGGCCGGGGTGGACTATGCGCTGGTGGAGGCAGATCGGATCTGCGGCGGAGTCACCGGAGACACCACCGCAAAAATAACCGCCCAGCACGGGCTGATCTATCATCAGATGCTGCAGCGGTTTGGGGAGGAAAAGACAAAACTCTATCTTCAGGCCAACCAGTGGGCGGTGGAGGAATATAGGCGCTTGTGCCGCCATATTAAGTGTGAGTTTCAGGAGCGGGAGAATTTTGTTTATTCCCGGTATGACGGGGAGAAGTTGGAAAAAGAGATGGGGGTACTGGAGCGACTGGGCGCGCCGGCTCGTCTTGTAAACCGCATCCCGCTGCCCATTTCGGTGGTGGGGGCGGTTGGGATGGCCGGTCAGGGGCAATTCCATCCCCTTAAATTTGTGCAGGGGATTTTGCCGGGACTGCGCATTTTTGAGAAAACGAAGGTTTTGGAACTGAAACCGGGGGAGGCAGTGACCACAGGCGGAAGGGTTCGGGCCGGAAAAATTATCATTGCCACCCATTTCCCCATGCTGAACAAGCACGGAAGCTATTTTCTCAAGCTGCATCAAGAACGGTCCTATGTGCTGGCGCTGAAGCATGCTCCGCAGATCGAGCAGATGTACGTGGATGAGAACGAGAGGGGCTTTTCCGCTCGGCAGTATGGCGAGTTTCTGCTGTTTGGAGGTGGCGGACACCGGACAGGCAAGCAGGGCAGAGGGTGGCAGCCGTTGGAAATATTTGCCCATCGTCACTGGCCAAAAGCGCAGGTGGCTTTCCGCTGGGCTACACAGGATTGTATGACATTGGATGGCGTGCCCTATATCGGCCGGTATTCCCGGCGTGCCGGAGACCTGTATGTTGCCACGGGATTCAACAAGTGGGGGATGACCTCGTCCATGGTGGCGGCCCGGGTGCTCAGCGACCTTGTGCAGGAACGATACAGCCCCTATGAGTCACTGTTCTCACCGTCCAGAAGTATACTGTGGCCGCAGCTGGCGGCCAATGCCGCGCAGGCAGTACTGGGACTGGTCACCCCCGGGCCGCGCTGCCCACACATGGGGTGCGTACTGAAGTACAACCGGCAGGAGCATTCCTGGGACTGCCCGTGTCACGGCTCGCGCTTTGACCGGGATGGGGAGCTGATCAATGGACCGGCTACAGATGATAAGAGAATGTAAGGAAAACGTCCGCCGGTAAAAAACCGGCGGACGTTTGATTACTGGTCGCAGTCTTCTTCCTCGGGCAGGGGAGGCGCGGGAGGCTCGGCGCGGAACAGCTTAGTGCCCACGCAGCGGTTGATGGGGGTGCCCATATTGTGGAATTTTTCCTCATAGTCAGTCATTACACCGCAGATGCCATGCTCATGCAGATTGCGGGTGACTTCGGACAACTCAAAGGCGGCCTTGGGGAACTGGAACAGAGACCACTCGTATAGGTCGCGGTTGTCGGTCTTGAAGTGGATCTGGCCGCCGTCTTTCAGAACGGCACGGTACAGTTCAAGAAAGCCGACTGCGGTCAGGCGGCGCTTGGAATGCCGGTGGCCGGGCCACGGGTCACAGAAGTTGATGTAGATGCGGTCTACCTCTTCCGGGGCGAACAGCTCCGGCAGGCGACGGGCATCGTCATCCACAAAAAAGACGTTGTTTAGCCCCAGTTCGTTGGCTCGTTCCATGGCGATGACCATGGCGTCGGGCACGCGCTCCACCGCGATGTGCAGAACATCGGGATTTTGGGCGGCGGTCTCCACCGTAAAGCGGCCCTTACCGCAGCCCAGTTCCAGATGCAGGGCGGTGGCATTGGGCATCAGTTCACGCCAATGGCCCCGACGAGGGAAGGGTTTTTCTGAAGTGTCGATCAGCAGATGCCCGCAACGCTCCATACGGGGAAGCAGGTTGGGCTTTTTTCTCATTCTCATGGGGATTCACCTCAAAAGTAATCTTACCACAGGAAAAGAATAGTTGCAATCGTCACAGGAATATATTATACTGTATAAAGTCAAATATCCGGGTGTAGCGCAGTTGGTAGCGCGCCTGCTTTGGGAGCAGGATGCCGCAGGTTCGAATCCTGTCACTCGGACCATGGGTGAGTCATTAAAGGTCTCACCCTTTTTGTTTTTATCTTTCATCTGAGACCAATTTATGCCTACTAAACGCTTTAATTTCTCCGCAGGCAATTTTTTCTCCTGCATTTCCTGCTGGCTGGGAGGTAAAATCGTCCGGCCCGGAATGTATGACAACTGTTTTATGCAGAATCTCACGGACAGAAAATCTATCGGTGAAAAACACCTGGAATGCATACCCGTGATTTCCGAACAGGGGCGGCATATCTCCGGCATGATTCGGATGAGACTCCCCCTTCGGATTATAATGGGTTAAAGTGTCTGCAAACGGGTCTGTTTCCGTTCCGCTGCACCGGATTCCGCTGTGAATGTGGAAACCAAAAATTCTATAGGGAGAACCTGGCGTTGCATCGGGGAGTCCCGTCACCTGGGCAGCCACAAGAACACCGCCGTTCATCTGATAAAAACGAATACAGCCAGAGATAGATGGATATATGCTGCTTCCGTATACGCTCGCTACCGCCTGAGGTCGTTGCTGCAGTACACGAAGCATCCAGTGAAAAGGGATCTTTCCAGTCATAGGCATCTCCTCATATCTTGTATGAAACAACACAGTCTATGCAAGAGAGCGTACAAGTGACAACGCTTCGACTCATTGGGGGGCAGGCACTCCAGGCATGGAAGAATTTACATTTGCAAAATAGTTACAAAATGGTTACAATAACAGCTGTCTTCGCGAGACAAATACTTATCAGGAGGTCAGCAAGATGTGTAACTTTGATTGCAGCGCCATCTGGCAGATTCTCAGCCAGTTGTGCGGTTTCAGTTGCTAATTCACTGTTCTGCGGTTCCGCGAAGGCGGAATCGCTTTTCTGTTTCAAGGAGGTCTGATATGAAAAAAACCGTTTCTGTTTGCATGGCGTTGCTCTTGCTTTTTGCGATTCCCTTGTCGGCATCTGCCGCCAAATTGTCCCATACCGTAGTGAAGGGCGACACCCTGTGGAAAATCGCATCCAAATATCAAGTTGGAACCAGCGAAGTTATCAGCGCAAATCCTCAGATTTCCAACCCGAATCTGATTTATCCGGGCCAGGTCCTTACCATCCCTCGGGAGAATTCTTCTGTTTTGGCGTTTGAAAAAGAGGTCATTCGTCTGGTGAATGAAGAACGCGCAAAAAACGGCCTGAAAGCTCTGGCTGCAAACTGGGAACTCTCTCGCGTGGCCCGCTACAAGTCACAGGATATGGTAGACAACCGTTATTTCTCCCATACCAGTCCTACCTACGGAACCCCGTTCCAGATGATCAAAGCCTTTGGCCTGACCTATCGTACCGCCGGCGAAAATATTGCCTATGGTCAGAGAACACCTCAGGCCGTGGTAAGCGCCTGGATGAACTCCAGTGGACACCGCGCCAATATCCTGCATGCGTCCTATACGCAAATTGGTGTGGGGTATGTATCAAGTGGCCATTACTGGACGCAGATGTTCATCGGTTGATCTACACACAGTTGGAATTTGGTCTAATTGCACCATCTAAGATAAAAGCACCTTACTTACCGCTTACAAACCATTGATTTTACTGGGTTTTACCAGATTCTTTAATGGCACTCAGAACAAGTCGCTGTGGACGACATATCGTTCGCAGCGACTTGCTTTATGGCTGAACATGTCTATACCGGAGAAACCTCAAAACGGGTTTGTTGAAAATTGTGTGTGTTTATATGAATTCTATGAAGCGTTTATTGACTTTTCGCGCGTTTTTGCCTAAACTATAAGTAGTAACCCAATGTTCCGAAAAGAAAGAGGGATTTTATGAGCAACAAACTGGAGCGTAAATACGGTCTGTTTACCGCCATCTGCATGGTGGTAGGTATTGTGATTGGTTCGGGTGTCTTCTTTAAGGCACAGACCATCCTGCAGAAGACCGGCGGCAACACTTCTTTGGGTATCATCGCGTGGATCATCGGCGGTGCCATCATGCTGTCCTGCCTGCTGGCTTTTGCCTTCATGGGGCAGAAGTACGAGCGCGTCAATGGCATTGTGGACTATGCCGAAGCGACCATGGGTCCCCGCTATGCCTACTACATGGGCTGGTTTGCCGCGACAATCTACTTCCCCGGCATGACCTCCGCTCTGGCGTGGCTGTCCGCCCGCTATACGCTGGTCTTTATCACTTCCGTCAACCCTGACTTCCCTATGGCCATCCCTGTGGAGCAGGGTGGCTGTGTTGTGGGCCCCGAGTGTATGGCGTTGACTGTGCTGTTCATGGCGGGTGCCTATGTGCTCAACGCTCTGTCCCCCAGGCTGGCCGGTAAGTTCCAGACCAGCACCACTGTCATCAAACTGATCCCCCTGCTGCTGATGGGCGTCATCGGCATCATCTACGGCCTGAACCACGGCATGCTGCAGACCAATCTGACCACCACTGTGATTCCTGCAGCCGAGTTGACCACCAACCCTCTGTTCGCCGCCGTGTGCGCCACCGCCTTTGCCTATGAGGGCTGGATCATCGCCACCTCCATCAACTCTGAGATCAAGGATTCCAAGAAGAACCTGCCCAAGGCTCTGATTTTGGGCGGCCTGATCATCATCGCCGTCTACATCCTCTACTTTGTGGGCGTGGCCGGCGGAGCCGGTGCCAAGGACCTGATGGATACCGGTGCCAACGTGGCGTTCAATAACGTGTTCGGCCCTGTGCTGGGCAACATTCTCAACCTGTTCGTGGCTATCTCCTGCATGGGCACCCTGAACGGCCTGATGCTGGGCTGTTGCCGCTGCATGTATTCTCTGGCCGAGCGCGGCCGCGGCCCCAAGCCCGAGATGTTTGCTCAGGTGGATAAGACCACCAATATGCCCAACAACTCCGCTGTGGTTGCTCTGCTGGTCACTGCTGTGTGGTTTGTGTACTTCTACCTGACTAATCTGGCCGCCATCTGGGGTCCCAAGGCACCCTTCGTGTTTGACTCCACGGAGCTGCCCATTATCACCATCTATCTCATGTACATCCCCATCTTCATCCAGTGGATGCGCAAGGAGAAGGATCAGAATGCGGTGCGTCGCTTTATCGTTCCCGGCCTGGCTCTGATCGGCAGCGCCTTCATGGTGCTGGCCTGTATCCTGGGTCATGGCATGGCCTGCTTCTGGTACATGATCGTCTTCACTGTGATGATGGTCATTGGTGGGCTGATTGATGCTTCCCGCAAGAAGAACGCATAAATTACAGCCTGAAATAAAAAATCTCCGAACCCATAGGGTTCGGAGATTTTTTTATCCGAAAAGTTTCAGCTTTTCCACGACCTTGCGGGCCAGCTTATAGATGGGGGGCTCCAGTTCCTTCTGCGCATGTTGCAGATGCTTGCGGATCTCGATGTGCTGGGGGCAGTGCTGTTCACACTTGCCACAGCCGATGCAGTTGGAGGCGGCGGTGGAGGTTTTGCGGAAGGCGGTGCACATGGCGTACTCCACCAGCGCCCGGCCCTTGCCTTCGGTGTGTCGGCGGTTGTAGGCGGCAAAGGTGCCCGGAATGTCCACATTCATGGGGCAGGGCATACAGTAGCCGCAGCCGGTGCAGCCCACCTTCATCTTTGCGTTGATGGCGGCAACTACCCGGGCAAGCAGGTCCTGATCCGCCGGGGTGAATTCGCCGGCGCGCGCATCGGCGGCGGTGGCACAGTTGTCCTGCACCATCTCCATGCTGTTCATGCCGGACAACACGCAGGTAATCTGGGGCTGATCCCACAGCCAGCGCAGCGCCCACTGGACAGGGGTGCGCTGAATGGGATAGTCGGTAAAGATGCGCTTTGCCTCCTCGGGCAGGCGGTTGACCAGTCGACCGCCCCGCAGGGGCTCCATGATGACTACGGGCAGGCCCTTTTCATGGGCGTAGTGCAGCCCCCGGCGACCGGCTTGAGAGTGCTCGTCCATGTAGTTGTACTGAATCTGGCAGAAGTCCCAGTCGTAGGCATCCACCAACTTGCAGAACATCTCCGTGTTGCCGTGGTAGGAGAAGCCTACTTGCCGGATGGCACCGGACTTCTTTTTCTCCTCCAGCCATTCGGCCACGCCCAGACCCTTCATCCGTTCCCACGTGTCCACATCGGTGAGCATATGCATGAGGTAGTAATCGATATGGTCGGTGCGCAGGCGCTGGAGCTGCTCCTGAAACAGTGTTTCCAGACGTTCCCGGCTGCGGATGAGGTAGTGAGGCAGCTTGGTGGCGATGTACACCCTGTCCCGGATGGAATTGCGCTCCAAAATCTCGCCCAGGGCGGCCTCGCTGCCGGGGTAGACATAGGCGGTGTCGAAATAGTTTACCCCCGCCTCGTAGGCGGTCATGATCTCCTGCTCCGCCTTTTTCAGATCGATGCGGCCCATGGTCTGGGTGAAGCGCATACAGCCGTAGCCCAGAATGGAAATATCATTCCCGTATTTGTCCTGTCTGTAGTTCATGGCGGCCTCCAAAAAGTGGTTTTTGACTATTCTAACAGTTTACAACGCGCGGCACAAGAAAAAGGAAAAAACATATCGCTTTTTTTGTTGGGCTATGGTAAAATTCGGGAGAGGAAACAATGCCGCTTGGGCGGCCATGAATATGCTGTGGGAGGAAGCAGTATGTTGAACGAGTTCAAGAGTAAATATGTCACCCCGGAACAGGCGGTCAAGGCGGTGCAGTCCGGGGACTGGGTGGATTACGGCTTCGGCGGAGGCTATCCCGAGCTGCTGGATAAGGCTCTTGCCGCTCGCAAGGGCGAGGTGACCGATGTAAAGATCCGGGGCGGTCTCGTGATCCGTCCCCGTATCGAGGTGGTGGAGTGCGACCCGGAACAGATCAGCTTCCACTACTACAGCTGGCATATCGGCGACTACGAGCGCAAGCTGCAAAGCCGCGGTCTGGTGCAGTTTATGCCTATGATCCTGCGTTCCCTGCCCGACCTGTACCGCCACCACATCAAGGTGGACGTGGCCTTCGTCCCCGTATCTACCCCCGATGACAAGGGCTATTGCGGTCTGGGTATCTCCAACTACGCATGGCGTACCATTTTCGAGAACGCCCGCATCGTCATCTTCGAGATCAATGAGAAGCTGCCCAAGCTGCAGGGCGTTGATGGCTCGCACCGGGTCCACCTGTCCGAGGCCGACTATATCGTAGAGGGCGAGCACGAAGATCTGCCTACCCGTACTTATAAGGAAGCCAGCGAGATCGACATTGCCATCGCCAAGCTGGTGGTCAATGAGATCCCCGACGGCGCGGTGCTCTCTCTGGGCGTGGGCGGCGTGCCCTTTGCCGTGGCCAACATGCTGGCCGACTCCGATCTGAAGGATCTGGGCTGCTGGACGGGTACCATCAGCGACGCCTTTATGTCCCTGTACCGGGCGGGTAAGCTGACCAACGGCCGTAAGGAGATCGATAAGGGTCTGTCAAGCTGGAATCTGGCCATGGGCTCTCAGGAGCTGTACAACTGGTTGGATGAGGAGCCGGGCATCTTCCATCCCGGTGATGTGGATTACATCCACTCTCCCGAGCGCATGAGCAGGATGAGCAACTTCATCGGCATCATGGGCGGCGTGCAGCTGGACCTGATGGGCCAGGAGAATGCCGAGTCCGCCGGCAAGCGCCAGCTGTCCGGTATCGGCGGTCAGCTGGACTTTCTGGAGGGCGCCTTCCGCTCTCAGGGCGGCAAGGGCTTTATCTGCCTGAACGCCGCCCGCAAGGATAAGGAGGGCAACCTGAAATCCAACATTGTGCCCTTCATCCCCGGCGGCAGTGTGGTGTCCGGCCCCCGGACCATGATCCAGTATGTGGCCACCGAGTACGGCGTGGTCAAGCTGTCCGGTCTGTCCCTGCGGGAGCGGGCACAGGCCATGATCTCCATCGCACACCCTGCCTTCCACGCCGAGCTGGAAGCCTACGCCAAAGAAACCTGGGGCTAAGCCTCTGGAATAAAGGAGTTGTGAACCATGAGAATTGAAGCACCTTATGAGTTTCGCGAGAAATACAGCATTGTCCACAAGCGCATCTACAACTGGAAAAACCGCAAGCCGGAAGCGGATGAACTGCAGCTGCAGGATGACGTGACCATTTTCTGCTCCGCGGACGGCGAGGTGGCCAAGACCGCCCTGAAGGATTTCCGGGACTACCTGAAAACGGCCTTTGGCCTGAAAGCTCAGGTTGTGGCCGAGGGCGGCATCATTGATGTGAAGCTGGATCCTGCCATGACTGACTACATGGCTCGCAAGATCACCGTGACCGCCGCCGGTGTGCAGATTGCCGCCGCGGACGAGCGCGGCCTTGCTCAGGCCCTGTACCATCTGGAGGATGAGATGAACCGCCGCCAGGCCCCCTTCCTGAAGCACGGAACGGTGGAGCAGAAGCCCGCCTTCTCTCCCCGTATGGTTCACTCCGGCATCGGCGTTGACCTGTACCCCGACGGCTTTTTGTCCGCCATCGCCCACAACGGCTTTGATGCCATTCTCGTCTTTGTTCGCGACCTGACCCATGCCGGCCTGAAGGATCGGGAGTATGACTTCAACGACACCATCAAGCGTGCGGCCAAGTACGGCCTGGACGTGTACGCCTACAACTATGTCAAGAACTTCGTCCATCCTGACGATGAGGGCGCCAAGGAGACCTTTGACCGCTCTTACGGTGATGTGTTCCGTGCTTTCCCCGGTCTGAAGGGCATGGTCTTTGTGGGTGAGTCCATCCAGTTCCCCACCAAAGATCCCAACGCCAGCCCACTCCATCACCTCACGCCTTCGGCGGACGGAATCCCCGACCGTCGTCCCCGTTCCGGCTGGTGGCCCTGCTATGACTACATCGACTGGATCTCCATGGCCCGTGACAGCATCCGGGAGGTCAAGCCCGATGCCGATGTGGTGCTGTGGAGCTATAACTGGGGCAGACAGCCTCTGGAACCCCGTGTGGCGCTCCTGGAAAAACTGCCCACCGACATCTCTTTGCTGGTTACCTTTGAGATGTATGACCTGCTGGATCTGGGTAACAGCATCGGCAAGGTGAATGATTATACCATTACCCATGTAGGCCCGGGCCAATACTTTGTCAGCGAGGCAGAGGTGGCCAAGCGCCGTGGTCTGCGTCTGTACTCCATGGTCAACACCGGTGGCCGCACCTGGGACTTTGGTGTGATCCCCTACGAGCCCTTCCCCTGGCAGTGGCACGAGCGCCATGAAAAGATTCTGGAGGCCCGGGAGAAGTACGGCCTGTGCGGACTGATGGAGTCCCACCACAACGGCTTTATGCCCTCCTTTATTTCCCAGCAGGCCAAGCAGGCCTATACCATTGGTGGCCGGGACTTTGAGGACTATCTCACCGGCTGGGCAAAAACCCTTGCCGGGGAGGAGTACGAGACACTGATGGATGCCATGAAGTCGGTGAACGCGGGCATCCGCTGCCATGTGCCCAGCCACGAGAATCAGTACGGCCCCTACCGCATCGGACCGGCCTTTCCGTTCTGTCTCAAGGCCGGCCTGAAAAAGCCCAATACCTCTAAAATGTATATGGGCAACAGCATTTACGGGGTTCTGAACCTCTTCCGTGATCCTTCTGAACATGATCCCTACAGCATGCGCATACACGACGAACTGCGTCTGGCCAAGCAGGCGATGAAACACACCTTTGATGGCCTGAAGAAGATGAAGACCATCAAGAAAAAGACCCCCGAGCTGAAAAAGCTGATGGATCTGGTGGAGTTTATCGGCCGCTGCCACCGTACGGCGGTACATTATAAGGAGTTCTACATCCTGCGCGCCCGACTGCTGGCCTGCCCCAATCGAGAGGAAATCTTCCGCATTGCCGACCGCATTATGCAGATCGGCCCCAAGGAAATCAAGAATGCGGAGGACACCATTCCTCTGGTGCAGCGCAACAGCGAGCTGGGCTACGAGCCCGCCATGGACTACCAGTGCGACGAAGAAGGTCTGCGCTGGAAGCTGAAGCAGATGGACTATATGCTTAATGCGGAACTGAACGGCTACAAGAGACGCCCTGTGGCCGTTCCCCACGCAAAGAAATAAAAAGAATCCGACCTGTGACGAATGTCGCAGGTCGGATTTTTTAAATCAGTTCCCACAGGAAGTGTTCCAGCTTCAGTCGGCTGCCCACGACAGTGCCCTCGGGCAGCAGGAACATGGTGATGGAATGGGGCTGACCCTGATCTGTCACAAGCTCGGCGTAATCGCCGTTGATAGCCAGAACGGTGTAGTAAATGGGGTCCAAAAGATACCCTCCCCATTAAGAGTCAATAAAACTGCGGATGCGCAGCTTTACGCCCAAATCGGCGGCGATGGTCTTGCACAGCTCAATTTCCTCGGCGGTTTTGTCCTTGTCCACGATGGTCAGAATAACCTCGGGCACGTAGCCCGACGCTTCTTTGGCAAAGTCCAGCATAGCCTGATAGGCCGCTTCGCCCTGAATAGGGTGGCACAGGGCCACATAGTCGGCGGCATTGGTGGAGTTCAGGGAAATAGACAGGGTGTGGATGCGGCCCTGAAGCTCGGGGCACACGTTGCGGCCATTGATGAGGTTGGCGTGACCGTTGGTGTTGATGCGTACGGGAGGCAGTTTGTTGCCGAAGCGTGCCTTTAGTGCATCCACCAGCCACAGCAGGTCGTCCAGACGATAGGTGGGCTCGCCGTAGCCGCAGAAGACGATCTCCCGGTAGGAGCACACGTCCCGGCTCAAAAAGCTGTCCATAGCCTCCTGCCGGGTGGGCTCCCGCTCCAGCCACAGGGAGTCCTCGGTATAGATGGAACCCTGAGCCTTGCCGTGGCGCAGGCAGAACTCGCAGTTGCAGTTGCACTTGTTGGTCAGGTTGACATAAAGTGCGCCCTCGTATTCGTAGGTGATGGTCATGTGTGTTCCCTCTCAATCCTTGATATTGAAAAAGCGCCTGCCGTTCTCCGTGGTGATGCGGGCGGCCTCCTCGGGGGTAATGCCCTTGAGCTCGGCGATCTTCTCGGACACGAAATGCACGTAGCCGGAGTCGTTGCGCTTGCCACGGAAGGGCTCGGGGGTCAGGTAGGGGGAGTCCGTCTCAATCATGATTCGATCCAGGGGCAGCCAGCGGATGACCTCCAGAGCCTTGCGGGCGTTCTTGAAGGTGATGACGCCGGTGA
>SVLE01000007.1 GCA_015068065.1 Oscillospiraceae bacterium
TCGGTCCCCAGATGGAGGTCATGCAGGGCGATAAGCTGGACTTTGATGAAGTGATGCGCCGCATGGAGGTTTACATGGGCTGGCTGAGCCACCTGTATGTGAACACCATGAATGTCATCCACTATATGCACGATAAGTACGCTTATGAGAAAACCCAGATGGCTTTGCACGATACCAGCGTGGATCGTTTCATGGCCTTTGGGATCGCCGGCCTCTCCGTGGTGGCGGACTCCCTCAGCGCCATCAAGTATGCCAAGGTGCAGCCCATCCGCAGTGATGACGGCTATATTACCGGCTTCAATACCGTGGGTGATTTCCCCAAGTTCGGCAATGATGACGACCGGGTGGATATGATCGCCAAGGATATGACCCATAAGGTCATCACCGAGCTGAGAAAGACCCCCGCCTACCGGGATGCCATCCATACCCTGTCCGTCCTTACCATCACCTCCAACGTGATGTACGGCAAGAATACCGGTGCCACTCCCGATGGTCGCGGCGCGGCCGAGCCCTTCGCTCCCGGTGCCAACCCCATGCACAACCGTGAGGAGAACGGCGCACTGGCCTCTTTGAACTCTGTGGCCAAGATCAGCTACGACGACTGCCGTGACGGCGTGTCCAACACCTTCTCCATCACGCCTGAGACTTTGGGCCGGACCGAGGACGAGCGCAAGGGCAATCTGGTGTCCATTCTGGACGGTTACTTTGCCAAGAAGGCCCACCACATCAACGTGAACGTGATGAACCGGGAGACCCTGCTCAAGGCCTATGAGAACCCCGAGGAATACCCCAACCTGACCATCCGTGTGTCCGGCTATGCGGTGAACTTCAACAAGCTGTCCCGGGAGCAGCAGCGTGAGGTCATCAGCCGTACCTTCCACGAGAGTATGTGATGCTCCGGGTACATTCAATTCAGTCACTGGGTACCCTTGACGGGCCCGGTGTGCGCTTTGTGGTGTTCCTGCAGGGGTGCCCCCTGCGGTGCAAGTGTTGCCACAACCCCGATACGTGGGAATTCGGGCAGGGAAGCCAGATGTCTGCACAGGAACTGGTTCGCCGGGCCGCCAGATATAAGGAATATTTTGGTGCAGAGGGTGGGATCACCCTGTCCGGAGGAGAGGCGCTCATGCAGGCGGAGGAGGCCTACGAGCTGTTCGCCCTGTGCCGGGAGGAGGGCATCCACACCTGTCTGGATACCTCGGGCTGCGTGCTGAACGAGGGAGTAAAAAAGCTGCTTGACCTCACTGACCGGGTACTGCTGGATATCAAGTACACCAATGACGAGGACTACCGGGAACATGTGGGCTGCACGCTGACCTCGGTGCTGGAGTTTCTGGCTGAGCTGAACGGGCGAAACATCCCCACTACCCTGCGGCAGGTGATCATTCCCACCCTGAATGACAGCCCGGAAAATATCCGCGCGCTGGCTCGAATCCGGGATGACCACCCCTGTGTGGACGGCGTGGAGCTGCTGGCCTTCCGCAAGCTGTGTCAGTCCAAGTACGATGCGTTAAAGATTCCGTTTCCCCTTGCGGATATTCCGGAACCAAGCAGGGAAAAGATGAATGAATTGAACGCGCTTTTATAATAAAGCAAGGCCGCCGATGGAAACTTCATCGGCGGCCTTGCTTTATTTAAAGAATCTGCCAAACAGGCGCTGACGCAGGGTGTAAAGGGCAGGGATGCGGCGAACTCTGACAATAACGGGCTTCCACTCGCCGCACTCCTCGCACAGATCCAGCTCATCGGAGAGAACATATTCCCGCTCGGTAAAGTTGGATTTGTTGAGCTTGTTCCAGCAGTCCAGACAAAATTCAGCCATGATATCACCTCCTTATGTAGCACTATAAAATATATTGCATTTTGCAATGTATTTTTGCTGTAGAAGTCATTATAAACTAACTGCAATACAGACGCAATGCAAAATATATTGCAGGAGGACGAGACATATGGCTCGATTTAAACTTCCTACACCGCCGTCATCTACCAACAAAACCATCCGATTCCCCAACGACGTGATTGAAGGGGTGGAAGAAGCCATCCGGGGAACGGACTGCAACTTCTCGGCCTTTGTCATCGCCGCCACCCGCATGGCATTGGAGGACTTGAAGGAGCAGGAGCAGGCCGATACCTGATTGTAGCGCAGGAAAAGTCCAATAAAAGTCGAAAAACGCCGGATGAGCAGATTTTTCTGCTCATCCGGCGCTTCTTTGTCGGAAGAGGGGTTATTGGACGGCTGCCTGAGGACAATGGACGTGCAAAAAGCCCAGAATAGGATCGAATTGCTGAGAACTGACGAGAAGGGTGAAGCGGTTTAGCCGGATCAGACCCCGGGTGCGGTTGGCGGTGATGCGGCGTACGGTGCTCAGCTCCATCGTCTTGGGAGAGTCGAAGCGCAGGGCGGGCTGGCTCTGGCCGCCTACCCACACGGTGAAGGCGTGGGTGACCTCATCTGCGGTGGCGCGGCCCTTGACCCGGCTGCAGCTGACCCGGTTTTCATCCAGAGTAAACAGCAGACAGCGACGGCGCAGACCTGTGGTCTCATAGGCCCAACGATATTTTAAGTCCGTTCCGTGGATGATTCCCTCGGGGCTAACGTAGGGCGAGCCGCCGGGGCGGACCTGAGACTGACCGTTTATCATGGAAACACACTTCCTTGTTTATGGTATATACTATTATATCCCCTTTTTGCACGGCTTGCAATCCCGAACGCAACGGCAGAGAATGTGTTTGCGCTTTAAACCGAAAAACTTTCTTGTAATGAAGTTTTCTTTTGACATTCTTCTCTGTGTTTGGTAGAATGGGGTATCTCAAAAGAAAAGAGGAGTTCAAATGAACAATCGCGAACGTCTGTCTTCGCGCCTTGGCTTCATCCTGCTCAGTGCAGGCTGCGCCATTGGCTGCGGAAATGTGTGGAAATTCCCCTGGATGACCGGCCAGTATGGTGGCGGCGGCTTTGTGCTGGTGTATGTGCTGTGCCTGCTGCTGCTGGGTCTGCCTGTCATGGTAATGGAATTTGCCATGGGCCGTGCCTCTCAGGCAAGCCCCGTGCGTATGTACCACAAGCTGGAAAAGCCCGGCCAGAAATGGCATATCCACGGCTATCTGGCTCTGTTCGGCAACGTGTGCCTGATGTCCTTCTACACCTGCGTGTCCGGCTGGCTGGTGTATTACTTTGTCCAGTTCCTCACGGGCAACACCGCAGAGCTGGGGTTTGTGCCCATGATCACAAACCCCGGCGTGAACATGCTGTTCATGGGCATCGTTGTGATCGTTGGTTTCCTGGTGCTGAGCTTCAACCTGCAGGGCGGCCTGGAACGCGTTACCAAGTACATGATGATCGCTCTGCTGCTTCTGATGATCGTGCTGGCTGTGAACAGCGCCACCCTGGAGGGTGCTGCCGAGGGTCTGAAGTTCTATCTGCTGCCCGACTTCTCCAAGATCAATGCCAACGTGATCGTGGGCGCCATGAATCAGGCCTTCTTCACTCTGAGCCTGGGCATCGGCTCCATGGCCATCTTCGGCAGCTACATCGGTAAGGAGCGCTCCCTGATGGGTGAGTCCGTCAACGTCATCATTCTGGACTCCTTCGTGGCCATCACTGCGGGTCTGATCATCTTCCCGGCCTGCTTTACCTATAATGTAGAGGTTGGCTCCGGCCCTGCCCTGCTATTTGACACCATGGCCACCGTGTTCAACAACATGAACGGCGGCCGCTTCTGGGGCACCATCTTCTTCCTGTTCATGGTGTTTGCCGCCATGTCCACCGTGCTGGCCGTGTTCGAGAACATTCTGGCCTGCGTGCGTGAAATGACCGGCTGGAGCCGTCCCAAGGGCTGCGTCGTGTGCGGCATCGTGCTGTTCCTGACCTCCACCACCACCGCGCTGGGCTACAGCATCATCAAGTTCCAGCCCTTCGCCGAGGGCAGCGCCTGGCTGGATCTGTGGGACTTCATCGTGTCCAACAACCTGCTGCCTCTGGGCTCTCTGGTCTTTGCCCTGTTCTGCTGCAACAGCCGCTGGGGCTGGGGCTGGGACAATATGCTGAAAGAGGCCAACGAGGGCAAGGGTTTGAAGGTTCAGCAGTGGATGAAACCCATCTTCTGCTATCTGGTCCCTGTGGCCATCATCATCATCTATGTGATGGGCCTGTACAGCTTCGACTGGAAATAACACAAATTAAAAAACAGCTGATGCGCAAACGCGCATCAGCTGTTTTTGTATAGGTTCGATCCCTTTGGGGCAAACTGTGCCGGGAACAAAGGAGGTTGAACATATGGTAGAACAGGATACGATCAAGCTGCTGCGGGAATGTGACGCGGGGGTCAAAATGGGGGTGTCCTCCATTGATGATGTGATGGACCATGTCAATGCGGAAAAGCTCAGAGATCTGCTGCGGGAGTGCCGGGCAAAGCACGAGCAGCTGGACAAGGAGTTGCAGACCCTGCTGGACAAGTACCATGATGACGGCAAGGAGCCGAATCCCATGGCCAAGGGGATGTCGTGGGTCAAGACCAACGTAATGCTGGCAATGAAGGATTCGGACGCCACCATTGCCGACCTGATGACCGACGGCTGCAATATGGGGGTAAAGTCCCTGCACAAGTACCTGAATCAGTACAAAGCGGCGGACGAGGACTCCAAGGACATCGCCAAGCGGCTGATCGATCTGGAGGAGAAGCTGGCCATCGATATCCGGGGATTTCTGTAAGAAACGATGTAAGAGCGGTTCGGAGGCGGACAGTCTCCGGGCCGCTTTTTGCCAAAGTGCATTAGCAGACGAAAACCATCGGTGCAAAAATAGTGTGGGCACTGAAAAATAAAGTGCTTCACAATTTATTTACAAAAGAAGCTATTGACAATTATAGGGGGCGGTGGTACATTATCTTTAGCACTTGAGAAGGTGGAGTGCTAATTCGAGCGAGGTGATAAGCAGTGGAGCTGACCGACCGCAAAAAACGTATTCTCCGTGCCATCATTGAAAGCTACATCGCCACGGCGGAGCCGGTGGGTTCCAAGGCTGTGGCACAGCTGGCCGACCTTGACGTATCCTCAGCCACCATCCGAAACGAGATGGCCGACCTGACCGATATGGGTTATCTGGAGCAGCCCCACACCTCCGCCGGACGCATCCCCTCCGCGGCCGGCTACCGCCTGTATGTCAACGAACTTATGGGCGAGCACCAGCTGACCATGCAGGAGACACAGCGCATCAATGACGCGCTGGAGCTGAAGATGGAGGAGCTGGACCGGGTCATCGACAAGGCGGGCAAAATGCTCTCCAAAATCAGTGACTACCCCGTGTTTTCCATGACCGCTGTCAAAGACGTGGTCACAGTCCGCCGCTACGACCTGCTGATGGTGGAGGAAAACGCCTTCATCGCCGTGGTCATGACGGACACCAGCGTGGTCAAAAACAAAATCCTGCGCATCCACGAGCCCCTGTCCGAGCCTCAGCTGCAGATGCTGGCCACCATCCTGAACAGCTCGTTTACCGGTCTGTCCCGGGACGAGATGCGTCAAGCGCTGGACAAGATGCGCACCCACTCCACCCCCGGCGCATTCCAGCTCATTGAACTGGTGGTGGATTTTGCCATTCAGGTGTTGGGTGAACTACGAAAGCAGACCGTCCACACCGCCGGCATCACCCAGCTGCTGGAGCACCCCGAATACAGGAGTCTGGACAAGGCCAAACCTCTGATGCAATATCTGTCCGACGAGGAAGAGACCGCCCGTCTGCCCATCCCCTTTGACGGTGGACAGAACATGAACATCCTCATCGGCCCGGAAAATGTAAATGAGGCCTTCCGTGACACCAGCGTGGTCATGGCCAGCTATGACATCGGCGACAATATGCGCGGTGTCATCGGCGTGGTGGGCCCCACTCGTATGGACTATGCCAAGGTGACCGCACGCCTTTCCTATTTCGCCGACAGTCTGACCCGGATGTTCGGTAAGGGAGAACTTCCTCCCGCATTGAACAGCGAGGATCAGGAATAAGATAAAAGGAGCACAAACGTGAGCAAGAAGAAAGAGGACGCTGTTCAGGAAGAACAGATGGAACAGGAAACTGTGGAGCAGGCTCAGCCTGAGGTCGTGGAGGAACAGATCGATCAGGACGGGCAGATGAAAGAGCAGCTGGCTCAGCAGGAGGACAAATACCTGCGTCTGGCCGCTGAGTACGATAACTACCGCAAGCGCACCGCCAAGGAAAAGGAGTCCATCTGGACCGAGGTCAAGGCGGACACCGCTGCCGCGTTCCTGCCCGTGTATGACAATCTGGAACGGGCCATCAAGCAGGAGACCGCGGACGAGGCCTATAAAAAAGGCGTGGAGATGACCATGAACCAGCTGAAGGAGGTTTTCTCCAAGCTGGGCATCGAGGAGGTCCCCGCTCTGGGTGAGCAGTTTGATCCCAACCTGCACAATGCAGTGATGCACATTGACGACGAGAACTTTGGTGAGAATACCATCGCTGAGGTATTTCAGGCCGGCTTCCGCTGCGGCGAGAAGGTCATTCGGTTCTCTATGGTTAAAGTAGCTAACTAAGCAAGTTGCGCCGAAAGGCGATTAACTGAGTTAAAAATACACTTTCATATATTTAGGAGGAATTTTACTATGTCTAAGATTATCGGTATCGATCTGGGTACGACTAACAGCTGCGTGGCGGTCATGGAGGGCGGCGAGGCCGTCGTCATCGCCAACGCCGAGGGCAACCGCACCACCCCCTCCGTCTTGGCTTTCTCCAAGGACGGCGAGCGCATGGTGGGTCAGGTGGCCAAGCGTCAGGCCATCACCAACCCCGACCGCACGGTCATCTCCATCAAGCGCGAGATGGGCAGCGACTACAAGGTGGACATTGACGGCAAGAAGTATACCCCTCAGGAAATCAGCGCCATGATCCTGCAGAAGCTGAAGGCGGACGCCGAGGCCTATCTGGGTGAGAAGGTGACCGAGGCTGTCATCACCGTTCCCGCTTACTTCACCGACGCCCAGCGTCAGGCAACCAAGGACGCCGGCAAGATCGCCGGTCTGGAGGTCAAGCGTATCATCAACGAGCCCACCGCTGCCGCTCTGGCCTACGGTGTGGACAAGGAAGAGGCCCAGAAGATCATGGTCTACGATCTGGGCGGCGGCACCTTCGACGTGTCCATTCTGGACGTGGACGACGGCGTGATCGAGGTCCTGGCCACTGCCGGTAACAACCGTCTGGGCGGCGACGACTTTGATAAGTGCGTCATGGATTGGATGGCCGCCGAGTTCAAGAAGACCGAGGGTGTGGATCTGACCGGTGACAAGGTTGCCATGCAGCGCCTGAAGGAGGCCGCCGAGAAGGCCAAGATCGAGCTGTCCGGCGTGACCTCCACCTCCATCAATCTGCCCTATATCACTGCTGACGCCACCGGCCCCAAGCATCTGGATCTGACCCTGACCCGTGCCAAGTTCAATGAGCTGACCGCTCATCTGGTGGCCGCTACCTCCGGCCCTGTGCGTCAGGCTATGTCCGACGCGGGTCTTAGCGGCAGCGAGATCAACAAGGTCCTGATGGTGGGCGGCTCCAGCCGTATCCCCGCTGTGCAGGAGGAGGTCAAGAAGCTCACCGGTAAGGAAGGCTTCAAGGGCATCAACCCCGACGAGTGCGTGGCTCTGGGTGCTGCCCTGCAGGGCGGTGTGCTCACCGGCGACGTGAAGGGCCTGCTGCTGCTGGACGTTACCCCCCTGTCTCTGGGTATTGAGACCATGGGCGGCGTGTGCACCAAGATCATTGAGCGCAACACCACCATCCCCGCCAAGAAGAGCCAGATTTTCACCACCGCCGCTGACAACCAGACCAGCGTTGAGGTCCATGTGCTGCAGGGTGAGCGCGAGATGGCGCAGTACAACAAGACTCTGGGCCGTTTCAATCTGGACGGCATCGCTCCCGCCCGTCGCGGTGTGCCTCAGATTGAGGTGACCTTCGATATTGACGCCAACGGCATCGTCAACGTGTCCGCCAAGGATTTGGGCACCGGCAAGGAGCAGCACATCACCATCACCTCCTCCACCAACATGTCCAAGGAGGACGTGGAGAAGGCCGTGCGCGAGGCTGAGCAGTTCGCTGCCGAGGATGCCAAGCGCAAGGAAGAGGTGGACATCCGCAACCAGGCTGACCAGGTAGTCTACCAGACCGAGAAGACCTTGGAGGAACTGGGCGACAAGGTGGACGCCAACGACAAGACCACCGTGCAGGCCGCTGTTGAGAAGGTGAAGGAGGCACTGAAGGGTACCGATGTGGAGGCCATCAAGGCTGCCACCGAGGAGGCCACCAAGGCTTTCTACCCCATTGCCGAGAAGATGTATCAGCAGGCCAATCCTCAGGGCGACCCCAACATGGGCGGCGCGGCCCCCGGCGGCGCGGACACCGACCCCAACGTGGTGGATGCGGACTACACCGTGGTTGACGACGACAACAAGTAAAAAATAAAATGATGCAGAGCCGCTGGTTTCAGCGGCTCTGCATACCCTTGTATATTCCCGGCCCGAAGCCCAGCGCAGCGGGTTCGGGGCGGAGAGGAGGAGCAAGGAAGCGAGGTGAGTTTTCCCGTTGGCGCGGGGAAACGAACTGTGCGGACTTTGCGACGACGATATGGCAGAACAGAAACGAGATTATTACGAAGTGCTGGGCGTGAGCAAGGGCGCTTCAGAGGATGAACTGAAAAAGGCCTACCGCAAGCTGGCCAAGCAGTATCACCCCGATCTGCATCCCGGTGATGCGGAAGCGGAGGCCAAGTTCAAGGAGGTCAACGAGGCCTATGAGATCCTGTCCGACAAGGACAAGCGCGCCCGCTATGACCAGTTCGGTCATGCGGGAGTTGACCCCAATTTCGGCGCCGGTGGCGGTGGCTTCGGTGGCTTTGACATGGGCGATCTGGATTTGGGTGACATTTTCGGATCTTTCTTTGGCGGCGGCTTCGGCGGTGGTGGCTTCGGCGGCGGGGCCCGGCGCAACGGCCCTCAGCAGGGTGAAAGCCTGCGTGCCAGTGTGACCATCACCTTTGAAGAGGCTGCTTTCGGCTGCGAGAAGGAGATCAATCTGACCCGCAGCGAGACCTGCGAGGACTGTCGCGGTTCCGGCTGCGAGGCGGGTACCACGGCGGAGACCTGTCCCGAATGCCGGGGCAGCGGTGTGGTACGTATTCAGCGGGGCGGCGGCGGATTTGCCTTTACCAGCACGGCACCCTGTTCCCGGTGCCGGGGCACGGGCAAGCTGATCCACAGTCCCTGTAAAAGCTGCAGCGGCAGCGGCAGCGTGAGAAAGACAAAGCGCATTGCGGTGAATATCCCTGCCGGGATTGACGATGGGCAGGCAGTATCCCTGCGTGGTCAGGGCAATGCCGGTAAGAACGGCGGCCCCGCCGGAGATCTGATCGTAGGTGTGCGCATCCAGCCCCACCCCCAGTTCAAGCGGGACGGAACCACCGTTCTGTATGAGCAGAAGGTGAGCTTTGCACAGGCGGCGCTGGGCGCGGAGCTGGAGATACCCACCATTGACGGCAAGGTGAAGTACGATCTGCCTGCCGGCACCCAGACCGGTACCACCTTCCGCCTGCGGGGCAAGGGTATTCCCGGCCTGCACGGACGGAGCAGAGGCGACCAGTACGTCACCGTGCGGGTGACGGTGCCCACCACCCTGAACGCTGAGCAGAAGGAGGCACTGCGTGCCTTTGCCAAAGCTATGGGTGAGGAGCAGGGCGAACAGCCCAAGGGCTTTTTTGACAAGAAAAAGAAGAAAAAATAAGCAAAAACGGCATCGCTGAGCGATGCCGTTTTTGCATTCAGTAGAGCTCGGATACACGGGACAGCTGCTTTTGATAGGCCTCCACCGCCGCGGGTGGACTCATCAGCTGTACCCCATCCCCAAGACCGAAGAGCCAGCCGAAGAACTGGGGGCTCATCACAAGAGGGAGAGCCACGGTGAAGTGTTCCTCCCCGTCGGGAATGAGCATTACATCCTGTCCAAAACGGTCCAGAACCACATTGACCATGGAACGGCGGAACCGCAGTGTCATGGTGACCTCGTCGCCGCTGTACATGCCAAAGTGCTTTTGTGCGTAGTCGGCAACGTCGAATTCGCTGCCGCCCTGCCGTTTTTCTTCGGTCAGTTCGATTTGAGTCATCTTGTCCACGCGGTAATGGCGCATCTGCTGGGAGACGGAGTCAAAGGCCACCAGATAGTAATTTTCGCTGTTCCAGATCAGACCGTAAGGGGAGACGCGGTAGAGGGCACCGTCATGGCGGAACACTTTTTCCTTTTTCATATCGTAGTCGAAATACTGAAAGGTGATGGCGTTGTTCCGGGCGATGGCACTGTGAAGCTTGTCCACGTTGTAGTAGATGCTCTCGTTCATGGCCTTGACCCGGCGGTCCACATAGACCTGACGCTGAAGTTGACGGGCCTGATGGGTACTGGCCAGCCGCTCCAGCTTGCGGATGAGGGCATCACTTTTACGTTTGGTGATGAATCGGGAGGACTGTACCGCATCCACCAACAGCTTCAGCTCGGCCAGTTCAAAATCCCGCTGGCCGATGAACCAGCCGGGGGTGCGGCCCTTACGGGACTGGACATCCACCCCAAGCTCGGCAAGGGCGTCCAGATCGTCGTAAATGCTTTTGCGCTCGGCCTTGATGTCCCACCGCTCCAGTTCCCGAATTAGCTCCGGGACGGGGATAGGATGATCCTCATCAGACTGATGCATGAGGATATTGTACAGCCGCAGCAGTTTCAGCTTCTGGTTCGCGCTTTTTGCCATGGGGCAGACCTCCTTTTTATGGAGCATATCACAACAAGAGTACGATAAATGGTATTTTTTAAAATCCTACCATACAGCGGGATAAAAAACAAGGGTTCGGCAGCGCCGAACCCTTGTTTTACGTCCATGTTTCCCATATTTCCGGATGGTAGCCCACGGTGGCCTGCTTTCCGTTGCGCACGATGGGGGTGTTCAGCAGGGTGGGATCGTCCAGCAGCTTTTCAAACTTGTCCGCGTCATAGGCCAGATAGCGCAGCAGCACCGCATCCGGGTGCTTCTGGTCGATGAGGGCTTCCAGTCCGACCACGTTTTTAACACTGGTCAGCTCGCCCCGGCTCATGCCGTATTTCTTCAAATCCACCGCCTGAAATTTGATGCGGCGTTCCTTAAACCAACGCTCCGCCTTTTTGGTGTCAAAGCATTTGGACTTGCTAAAAATCTGAATATTCATAGAAAGGCCTCCCAGAATGTACTGTGCTTAGTATAACATGGGCGGTGCGGGGTGACAAGGGCGGTTTATTTTGACAGTGGGTGGAGATACTACAAGGGATAACGGGCGAAAGGAGCGGTTTGGCATGAAGGCAATCATTCTGGCGGGCGGGGAGGGTATCCGCCTGCGGCCCATATCCATGGGCATGCCCAAAGCGATGGTGCCACTACTGGGCAGGCCGGTTCTGGAACATCTTCTGCGCCTGCTGAGCAGACATGGCATCACAGAGGTTTGCGTTGCCATGAATGGGCGGCAGAAAGGCATACAGGAGCACTTTGAAAACGGAGATGCTTTTGGGGTAAGCATCCGGTATTGCATGGAGGAGGTACCCCTTGGGACGGCGGGGGCGGTAAAGAACTGTGCCGAATTCATTGGTGGTGACCAGGTCCTTGTGATGGGTGGGGACAGCGTATGCGATTTGGACCTGACCCGGGCGGTGGAATTTCACCGGGAGAAGCAGGCTCTTGCCACTATAGTCATCACGTCCCACCCCAGACCGCTGGAATACGGTATGGTGCTCACGGACGAACAGGGCAGAGTGGAGCAGTTTTTGGAGAAACCGGCGTGGGAGCAGGTGGTCACCAATATGGTGAATACGGGGATCTATATCCTGTCGCCGGCCCTGTTGGAGCGAATCCCCAAAGGGGAGGAGCGGGACTTCGGCAAAGATGTGTTTCCTGCCCTGATGGAAAGCGGTGAGCAGATATACGCCTGTGCGCTGGAGGGTTATTGGCGGGATATGGGTGACTGCGAAGGCTACCTTGCGTGTGTGGCCGATGTATTGAGTGCAAAGGTGAAGCTGGAACACGGTCTGGAGCAGCGTGCTCCGGGAGTGTGGAGTGCGGACCCTGTTCCGGAGGGGGTCACGGTGGTGCCGCCCTGCTGGATTGGGCCCGAGGTCCGGGTGGGCAGCGGCAGCTTGATCGGGCCTCATGTGGTGCTGGAGGCGGGCAGCAGGATCGGGAAAAGGAGTCTGGTGCAACGCAGTGTACTGATGGGGGCACAGATCGGCGACCGGGCCACCGCATACGGAGCGATTCTTTGCCCGGGCAGTCGGGCCGGAGACGAAACGGTGCTCAATGAGGGTGTGGTACTTGGCGGGAATGCGCTGGCGGCGGACCGGGCGGTGCTGATGGAGCGGGTCCGGCTGTGGCCCGGACGGACCACCGGTGAGGGGGTGCGGTTGAATCACTCAGTTACCGGGAGCGGTCAGCTCGGCCCTATGCGGTTCGGCGACGGAGGCGTGATCCGGGGGACGCTGGGAGAGGATTTGGACCCGGAGCGCATGGTGACCCTCGGTCGGGTGCTGGGAGCGGAAGGAAAGGTGGCGCTGGGCTGTTTTGGAGGTCCGGGAGCGCAGATGCTTGCCCGTGCGGCAGCCAGCGGAATTGCCGCTGCAGGCGGAACAGCGTTGTATCACGATATGGAGTGCGCCGCGCAGGCGGCATGGCTGGGGGAGAGCTATCAGCTGCCGGTATCTCTGTTTATTGAGCAGCAGGCAGACAGGATATATCTGCATTTCTTTGACAGCTGGAGCCTGCCTCTTGGGCGGGGCAGAGAGCGAAAGCTGGAACACGCCCTGCTGCAGGGTGGCGGAGGCCGGGCGGAAGAGATGAAGATCGGCAGATGTGAGCGGTTGCCCACAAGTGTGGGTGACTACGCCCGGGATGCGGTGCGCAGAGCATCCCTGCGCCGGGGAACGGTGCGTTCCCTGCGGGTGGCAGTCACCGGGGAGGGAGCAGAAAACCGGGCGGTGCGGATCGCGCTGGAAGCTCTGGGCTGTCAGGTGAGCGATCAGTGGCGGCGTGGTATCCCTGCCTTTACCGCAGGTCACGGAGGACTGCGGCTGACGGCTCGGGACGAGAGCGGAGCCCTCATCTCATCACAGCAACTGTTGGCTGCGGTGGCACTGGTGGAACTGGAAAACGGTGGTGGACGGCTGGCTGTACCTGATGAGGCGGGTGCTGCGGTGGAACTGATTGCAGCAGGCTTTGACAAAAAGGTACAGAGGTTGGGACAAGACGGCGAGGAGGCAAGAAAAATCTACCGCAGTTTGCCCTGGCTGCGGGACGCAGTCTTTGCCGCAGTACGGCTATGTGCCCGCATGGCAATGACCGGAGAGCGGCTAGAGCAGCTGGTGGCCAAAACCCCCAGATTGGTCAGTTGGCAACGGGAGGTTCCGTTGTGCCGGGATCGGGGCGAGGTCATGCGGGAGCTGTCTGTACGGGTGGGACGCGAAGCGGTGAGCGGCGCAGGACTGCGTCTGCGCAGCCGTGGCGGATGGGTCTATCTGGTGCCTCTGGCCCGACGCTCGGCGGTGAAGATCGTAGCGGAGGGACCGGATTTGGAGCTGGCGGCGGAACTGTGCGATTTCTATGCCGGGCAGGTGGCGGAACTGGATCGTACCAATAGGTCCCGGACAAAATAAGACTGTACTTTCCATCCTGAATATGGTATACTACTATCCGGTAATTTGGATTTAAGCGCCCCAGCGCGCCTAAATATAGGTGCCTGCCGAAACAGCGGCAGTCAGCAGGACAACAGGACAGAGCAACAGCGAGGCGAAGGAATTCTCCCTTTTTCCGGCGAGGCAGGGCCGGAACACGCGGAGCGTCCTGCGCCCGGTTGCCGTGCACAGGCACGGCGGCTTTGCTGTGCTCTGATCCGTACATACTTATGGATTAAGGAGTAATTATGGCTGAAAAACTGAAAATTATTTCTCTTGGCGGTCTGAATGAGATCGGCAAGAATCTGACCGTGTATGAGTACGGCGGCGATATCATCATCGTGGACGTGGGCATGGGATTCCCGGACGATGATATGTACGGTATCGACGTGGTCATCCCCGATGTGAGCTACCTAATCAAAAATCAGAACAAGATCCGGGGTATTTTCCTCACCCACGGACACGAGGATCACATTGGGGCACTGCCCTACGTTCTGCGGGACGTGAATGCCCCTATCTATGCCACCCGCATGACCGCGGGGCTGGTGAAACTGAAGCTGGAGGAACACCGCCTGCTGGACAAGACCAAGATGATCACCTGCGAGGCGGGGGATGTGGTCAGGATGGGTAAATTCAGCGTGGAATTTATCCACGTGAACCACTCCATCGCAGATGCAGTGGCCTTTGCTATCAAGTGCCCGGTGGGCACGGTGATCCACACCGGTGACTTCAAGATCGACGCGACTCCCGTACAGGGCGGCATGATCGATCTGGCGCGACTGGGTGAACTGGGCAACGAGGGCGTGCTGGCCCTGCTGGCCGACTCCACCAACGTGGAGCGCCCGGGCTACACCAAGAGCGAAAGCAGCGTGGGCGCCAGCTTCGACGCCCTGTTCCGTGGCTGCGAGGAGCGCATTATCATCACTACCTTTGCCAGTAATGTGGATCGGCTGCAGCAGATCATCGACGTGGCTGCACGCTACGGACGCAAGGTGGCGGTTACCGGCCGCAGCATGGAGAACGCCATGAAGGTGTCCACAGAGCTGGGCTATATGAACATCCCGGACGGAGTGCTGATGGATCTGACCCGGATCAAGTCTTTGCCCAAGGACAAGGTATGCATCATCACCACCGGCAGTCAGGGGGAGACTATGTCAGCCCTGAGTCGCATGGCCTTTTCTACCCACCGGCAGGTGGATATCCTGCCCGGGGACCGTATCATCATTTCCGCCAGCGCCATTCCCGGTAACGAGAATGCCATCGGCAACGTGATTAACGAGCTGTACCGCAAGGGTGCGGATGTGGTCAACGAGCGCAGTCTGGCCCTGCACGTGTCCGGCCACGCCTGTCAGGAGGAACTGAAGATCATCCACGCCCTTGTGAAACCCAAGTTCTTTATTCCTGTCCACGGTGAGCAGCGTATGATGCAGATCCATGCCAAGCTGGCCCGTGATATGGGGATGCCCGCGCAGAATGTTATCATCAGCGATCTGGGCCGTGTGATTGAACTGACTGCAGACAGTGCCAGACTCAGCGGGACGGTGACCGCCGGGCAGGTCTTTGTGGACGGCTATGGCGTGGGTGACGTGGGCAGTGTGGTGCTGCGTGACCGCAGACATCTGGCTCAGGACGGCATGATCGTGGTGGTGCTGTCCATGTCCGGAGAGGATGGCGCACTGGTCTCCGGCCCGGACATTATTACCAGAGGCTTTGTCTACGTGAAGGAGTCTGAGGGTTTGCTGGAGGAACTGCGTCAGGTGGCGCTGGAGGCACTGCAGAGCGTGGACGGCCGCTATCAGACCGACTGGTCGGCCATCAAGGGAGCGATCAAGAGCGATTTGTCCGAGTACCTTTATAAAAAGACCAAGCGAAGCCCCATGATCCTGCCTGTTATCATGGAAGTATAATATATAATGTATAGGAGCGCTGCGACATTGGTCGCGGCGCTCTTAAATTTTATCAAACATCCGGGGAACAAAATCTGTTTTTCACCGTCTAAACTCATGTCCGCAAAGAAATGTGACGTGCATGTTGCGGAAATTTTACAGTTGTGTTACATATCGCAACAAGATATTGACGGGTAAAAGGGGTTGCGTTATAGTACACACAGAGGCAAGGGGAGTATATTCTCCCGAAAGCCAAAAATAAAAGGAGGAATATCCAAATGAGAAACCTGAAGCGCGCTCTGAGTCTGGCTCTGGCTTCCGTTATGCTGCTGGGCATGATGGTCGTTGGTTCCAGCGCGGCTTTCGCTGATGCTGACGAGATCGTCAACAAGGAAGCCGTTGAGATCACCGCTGGTCTGGGCCTGTTCGCTGGCTCCGACGGCAAGTTCAACCCCACTGGCACTGTTACCCGTGCTCAGATGGCCACTGTCATCGTCAAGATGCTGTACGGCTCTGAGATCAACGCCGACCAGTTCAAGGGTGCTGGCAAGTTCTCCGACACCGCTGCCTTTGAGGGTGGCTGGGCCGAGGGCTACATCAACCTGTGCTCCAACCTGGGCATCGTGGGCGGCTACGGCGACGGCACCTTCAAGCCCGGCAACGCCGTGACCACCGCTGAGGCTGTCACCATGATCATCAACGCTCTGGGCGTTGACGCCGGTGCCGGTACCTGGCCCCTGACCGTCATGTCCAAGGCCGAGGAGATGAAGCTGTTTGCTGAGCTGGCTGTTAAGCCCGGCACCAACGTGGCTCTGACCCGTGATCAGCTGGCTTCCATCGTTCTGGAAGGCATCAAGTACAGCCCCAAGGGCACCAGCGGCTACAGCGTTCCCGGCGTGAACTTCATCTTCACCGACGTGGCTGACGCTCTGACCGCCGCTCTGCAGCTGAACCTGACCGCCGGCGACGTGAAGGAAGTCATCGGTGATGACGCCCTGATCAACTCCGTGTTCGAGGTTAAGACTGCTACCGGTATCGTGACCGCCAACCAGGCTACCCGCACCGATTCCGAGGGCGTTTCCGTCATCGGCGGCTTTGAGTATGCCATCGAGACCGGTCTGGAGGACATCGGCCGCTACGTGACCGTGTACTTCAAGGAGACCTACACCAACGAGAAGGATCCTGGCCTGACCTACTGCCTGGTCGACGAGGCCACCAAGATCGTTCTGTCCGAGAAGATCGAGGCCGGTGAGACCAACCAGGCCAAGCAGTTCCGCGCTGCTTTCGGCAGCAAGGCTATCAACACCAGCAACGCTGTCAGCTTCGCTGGCTACGTTCTGGAGCAGTCCACTGATCTGGGCAACTTCAGCGTTGCCAACCAGACTGCCGACAAGGGCACCTACTACATTGACGAGGACAACAACCTGAAGGCTTACGTCAAGAACGCCAGCTCCGTTGTTACCACCGTCACCAAGATCAACACCGCTGAGGGCAAGGAGTCCATCACTCTGGCCGGCGTCGGCGCTCTGAAGAACAACGCTGACGAGGATGTCGTTGTCGAGTACGAGGGCATCGCTCAGGACGACGTCGTCACCTACACCAAGGCTGGCGAGATCTACACTCTGTCTGCTACCACCTCCGTTGAGGGCAAGCTGGCTAAGAAGTCCACCACCAAGGTTGACGGCATCACCTATGACGTGCTGACCGTTGACGGCAAGGACTACATTGTCAACACTGGCGCCAACAACACCGGTCTGCAGGATGACGCTTCCACTCTGACCAACTTCAACAACACCTACAAGTTCGTCATTGCCGCCAACGGCAAGATCGTGGGCTGGGAGATCGTGTCCGGCCAGGCTGACCTGACCAACGTGGTTTACGTTGTTGCCGTGTACGAGGTTGCCGCTACCGATAACACCTACGGCACTCAGTCCTACAAGCTGTATGCTCAGGGCATCGATATGGCCGGCAAGGAAGTCACCTACGTTCTGGCTGTTGCTCAGGACGACAAGAACGACGTTGACGGCGACGGCAACAATCAGCTGGATGTCCTGTATGACGAGGGCTACACCGCCATGGGTCTGACCTATGCTCCCAACAGCACTCTGTCCGGCTTCTCCGCTGGCTTCTACAGCTTCGAGAAGAGCAACGTGAACAAGGCTGCTGCTCTGGGCGTTATGATCCCCGATGCCGTGCCCACCGCTTATGACAAGACCACCGCTCCTCTGTACGAGAAGGCCACCGACATGATCGGTGAGAACCTGACCGGCAAGAGCACCAACATCAAGACCACCGAGGGTACCGCTTACCTGACCGAGAACACCAAGTTCCTGGTGTACGAGGGCAGCAAGACCACCCTGTCTTCCGCTCTGACCACCGGTTCCATCACTCACAACTTCACCGCTGACGCTCCCATCCTGCTGTCCCGCAACTCCGACGGCAACAAGATCGTCGAGGTCGTTGTGATCAACAAGGATCCCGACAGCATTGTGACTGGCGATTACATCTACATCGCTGACACCAAGATCGACTACACCAACGACATGGGCAACGTGTACAGCGTGTACGATGCCGAGGGTCAGGTTATCGAGATCACCGTTGACGGTGCTGTGGGCGCTGGCTTCTATCAGTTCGCTACCGACGCTGAGGGTCTGACCACTCTGACCAACATCAACGGCGCTACCGACGTGAAGCTGAACCAGAAGTTCGACACCGTGTTCAACAACGAGCTGGTCACCGGCAACATCGACCACTTCGACGTGTCCAAGGCTATCATTGTTGACACCCGCGACGAGGACCTGATCGAGGGTTCCGAGGTCTACAAGATCGAGACCGTCGCTGACATGATGAGCCTGAAGAGCATCGACGACGCTGAGATCTACATGGACATCTATGTGGATAGCGCCGACGAGACCGTCTCCATCATCTTCATCACCAAGGTTGTGGCTCTGTACACTCCCGATGACGGTGAGAAGCTGACCTTCATCAAGGCCGACGTCGTTGACGGTGACGTCATCGTCTGGGCTGCCAAGACCGACGCCAACAAGGAAGAGGTCAAGGTCGAGGTCGACATGACCCTGGTCGAGGCTCAGGCTCTGTCCGGCACCATCACCTACAAGGCTGCTGGCAACGAGTTCTAATTTAGAACCTGTTCCACAGTGAAAAACTTACTGAAATAAGTTCAAGGCCCGCTTCGAAAGAAGCGGGCCTTGTTTTTGCCTTTATCCGATGGCAACGTAGTGATAGGTAATGTCCTTGGTGTTTCCCTGCACGTCTGTGTCATCCATGTTGTTGTACCAGGTCAGGGAGCGTTCGCCCCAGGTCATAACGATGTTACCTTTGCTGACAGGACAACTCCCGGTTGCGTTGACGGCAATTAAACGCGTGGTATAAGAGGTACCAGTGTTTCCTTGCCATCTTATGAAGGTCTGATAGATGATTACCAGTTTGGGAGTAAAGTCGAAGGTCAGGGTGTTGGGGTTTGCCTCGCCGCAAGTGCCGGTGCCCACGTAGGTGCCGGTCTGCACGTGGGGGATGGTGGTGCGCATCTGATCGATAATGGCATTTAGCCGCTGTTCGGCATCTGCCACGGCGGTGTCAATGCGTTGGTTCAGGTTGGTCAGTGCCGCGTCCACCTTTTGGTTGTCGGCGTTGAAGTCGGCCATGACCACGCTGTCGGACAGCTCCCACTGGCTGAGTGCGTAGTTTTGAGTTTGGTTTGTTGCCATGAGTAAATTCCTCCTTTTTTATATAAGGACATAACGTCCCTCATAATAGGGAGGAATCGGGGGAAAATTGCACGTTTGCGTACACCAATTTGGGAAACAAATTAAAAATTTTACACAACAAAGAATCCGGCTGTGGGAAACTCCCACAGCCGGATTCTTGTCGAGACAAACTTTACTCCTCCAGAGCGGAGATGCCGTCTACTCGGCGCTGGTGACGGCCACCCTCGAACTCGGTAGTCAGGAAGGTGGCCACGATGCGCTCGGCCATGTTGGGGCCGGTCATGCCCGCGCCCATAGCCAGCATGTTGGCGTTGTTGTGGCGGCGGGTCATTTCGGCAGACAGGGGCTCGGAACACAGGGCACAGCGGATGCCCTTGATCTTGTTTGCGGAGATGGAGATACCGATGCCGCTGGTGCAGATGACGATGCCCTTTTCACAGCTTCCGTCCGCCACAGCACGGGCGGCGGCGGCGCCAAACTGAGGGTAGTCGCAGCTGTCCAGACTATGGCAACCAAAGTCTTTCACCTCGTGGCCCTGTTCGGTCAGGTACTTCTTCACGTGCTCCTTAAGCAGATAGCCGCCGTGATCGCAGCCCATAGAAATAATCATGTGTAAATCCTCCTTTATGTGTATCAAAGCGGTATGAATTCCGGCTTGCGCCGGCGGAATACGGTGTGGTAGCGGAAGCCCAGATCCCGCAGCAGGTCGGCGGCCTCCCTGATACCAAGGCCGACATGCTGTGCCTCATGAGCATCGGTGCCAAGGGTGATGATCTCGCCCCCGGCTTGCCGGTACAGCTCCAAAACGGGACGCCACGCATCCACATCCTTGCCCCGGTTGGTGTTTACCTCAATGCCCCGGCCGTGTTCCACGGCCCGGTTAAGAATGGCACGCAGAGTATCATAATAGGGCTCAAGAGAAATGTCAAATCCGTCCCGCCTCATATAGCGCAACGGATAAATAATGTGCCCGATCACATCAATTCGATCCGAACCGGCCAGCTTGTACAGACTGGAAAAGTAGTTTTCCAGTGCCCGGTGACAGTCCTCAACGCAGGTATAGGGAACGAAGCAGAAATCCTCGCCCCCCATCTCCAGGGCCACATTGTGAGCCGAGCCGATGATCAGGTCCAGCGGGATACCCTTCACGATGTCACTTGCCCGCTCCGGATAGAACTGAGCTGCGCCCAGCTCAATGCCCAGACGCAGATCAAGGCCCTTGGGACAAGCGGCGAGGGCGGATTCATATTGCTTAAGCACAGGTGTCCAGTCCCAGTCGCCTAAAGGCTCGCCATGCCAGCCCAGCAAGTCCAGATGGTCGGTAGTGCACAGCAGGGACAGTCCGGCTTTCGCCGCGGCCTCTGCCATGGCAGAAAGGGGTGCCTGGCTGTCCCTGGAGCAACAGGTGTGGTTGTGGCAGTCGGCCAGATACATGAGATAAACCTCCCCAAATTCGCTTTTTCTATTGTAGGACGTTTTTCCTGATTTTGCAAGAAAAATCTACGCCCGGGAGAGCCCCGGGCGTAGATCGAACTTATTCTCTTGTGGGTACGTTCCAGATGTCCCGGGCATAATCCCGGATGGAGCGGTCAGCGGCAAAGATGCCGGACCGGGCGATGTTGGTCAGCGCCATCTGGTTCCACAGTTTGCGGTCCTGATAGGTCTTTCCGGCCCGCTCCTGAGCCTGCCGGTAGCTTTCAAAGTCAGCCAGAAGCATATACTCGTCCCCACCGAAGAGCAGCCGGTTGGTGATCTGGTCATAGGGCACACCGTCATCAAATCCCTTGGAAATCCGATCCAACACATCGCGCAGGACGGGATTGTTGTTGTAATACTCGTAGGCCTGATAGCCCTTGCGTTTCTTTTCCGCCACCTCGTCCGCGGTGAGGCCGAACAGGAAGATGTTCTCGTCACCCACCTGCTGATGCATTTCCACGTTGGCACCGTCCAGCGTGCCGATGGTCAGCGCACCGTTCATCATGAACTTCATGTTGCCGGTACCGCTGGCCTCCTTGCCGGCGGTGGAGATCTGCTCGGAAAGCTCGCTGGCGGGCATGAGCTTCTCAGCCAGAGAGACGCGGTAGTTCTCCAAAAATACGACCTGCAGCTTATCCTTGCATACGGGATCGGCGTTGATGGTGGCGGACAGCGAGTTGATCAGGTGGATGATCTCCTTGGCCACATAGTAGCCGGGAGCAGACTTGGCGCCAAAGAGGAACACCCGGGGCGTCATCTGGAAGGAACGGTCATTTTTCAGCTGCTGATACAGATAGACGATGTGCAGGACGTTGAGCAGCTGGCGCTTGTACTCGTGCAGACGCTTGACCTGAACGTCGAACATGGCGTCGGTGTTCAGAATGATGCCCGTCTCCCGGGCCAGATAGCCTGCAAACTTGCGTTTGTTCTCCTGCTTGATCTTCTCCAGCTCTGCAAGGACGGCCTTGTCATCACGATAAGATTCCAGACCGTGCAGGGCGTCCGGTCGCAGGAGATAGTCGTCCCCGCCGGTGCATTTGCAGATCAGCCGGTCCAGCCGGGGGTTGATCTCGGAAAGCCAGCGGCGGTGGTCGATGCCGTTGGTGACGTTTTTGAATTTGTCGGGGGTCAGGGTCCAGGCGTTGTGGAATACATCCTTTTTCAGAATGTTCGAATGCAGGGCGGACACACCGTTCACCGCCTGGCAGGCGCACACGCACAGATTGGCCATGCGTACCCGGCCGTCCCAGATAATGGCCATGTTAGCCACTTTGGTCTGATCGCCGTGGAAAGCCTGTTCCAGGTAGGCCTGGTAGCGGTTGGAGATTTCCACGATGAGCATCCAGATGCGGGGCAACAGAGTCTGGATCAGCTCCTGAGGCCAGGTTTCCAGTGCCTCGGCCAAAACGGTGTGGTTGGTGTAGCACACGGAGTTGGAGACGATATGCCACGCCTCGTCCCAGCCGTAGCCCTCCTCATCCAGCAGGATGCGCATCAGCTCCGGGATGACCAGGGTGGGGTGGGTATCGTTAATCTGAAGAACGTGTTTCTGATGGAAATTGCGCAGGGTGCCGTATTGAGCCTTGTGCTGGCGGCAGATGGACTGCACTGTTGCGGAGACAAAGAAGTACTGCTGCTTCAGACGAAGAGACTTGCCCTCGTAATGGTCGTCGGCAGGGTAGAGGACCTTGGCGATGACCTCTGCCATGGCCTTCTGCTCCACGGCTTTAAGATACTCGCCCGTGGAGTAGTATTTCATGTCCACCGGGAGGGCGGACTTGGCATCCCACAGGCGCAGGGTGTTGGTGTGGTCGGTGCCGTAACCGGCAATGATCATGTCCTTGGGGACGGCAACTACGCTGGTATAATCAGTGTGCTCCACCACGGCATGGTCATTCTCCCAATGCACATTCACCTTGCCGCCGAAGCGGACGGTCTGTGCCTCATCCATTTTGGTGATGAGCCAGGCCTCGCCCGGTTCCAGCCAGTTGTCGGGCAGTTCCACCTGCTGACCGTCGATGATCTTTTGCTTGAAAATGCCAAGCTCATAGCAGATGGAATAGCCGGTGGCGGGAATTTCCAATGTGGTCATGGAGTCCAGATAACAGGCCGCCAGACGACCCAGACCGCCGTTGCCAAGTCCGGCGTCCGGCTCCAGCTCGAAAATGTCGGCGGCGGCAAAGCCCATGTCCTCCAACGCTTTGGTCAGAGTGTCCAGAAGGCCCAGATTATAGGCGTTTTTCATCAGAGAACGACCCATGAGGAATTCCAGAGACAGATAGTGCACCTGTCGCGCCTGAGTATCACGGGTGCGCTCAGTCGTTTCCAATTGATGATTGTTCATGATATCACGCAGAACAAGGGCGCAGCACTTGAAAATCTGGGTAGGGCTTGCGTTCTCCACCTCGCGTCCGAAGTTGCGGCGCAGCTTGCCGCAAATCAGCTCAGTGAGCTGTTTTTTTGTATATTTTGGCATAAAGAACCTCCCGGTTGAAAGAGTATACGTTTCTGAAATAAACGGGTTTTATTAGTATGACCACAGTGGAGCTATTATAGCAAATTTTTTATGTTGCGTCAAACGGAAAAACCTTGCGGTACAAGCTGTTCCATGTCCCCGGGCAAGGGCTGGACGAAGTGCAGACTCCGGCCTGTGACCGGATGTCGGAAGCTAAGCTGATGGGAGTGCAGAGCCGTGCGGGTGATTAGAGATGTATCCTCCGTGCCGTAGAGGAAATCTCCTGTAAGTGGATGACCGATATGGGCCATATGTACTCTGATTTGATGGGTACGGCCTGTTTCCAGTTCCAGACAGAGCAGTGTACGTATGCCCGTTGTGCGGACAGTTTCATACCGGGTGCGGGCGGGTTTTCCGTCCGGACACACTTGTTGGGCCATCAAAGAGCCGTCCACCGGGCCAAGAGGTGCATCTACCACACCGGTCTCCGGCTGGGGCACGCCCTCGCAAACCGCGAGATAGACCCGGCAAAAGTCCGGGGAGTGGAGCTGTTCCTTCAGCCGCTCCTGAGCGTGGGGATGTTTGGCAACAACCAATAGCCCGCTTGTGCCCCGGTCCAGTCGATGTACGGGATGAAAGTCTGCGGGCTGGTTTGTTTTTTCATAATAGTGGACAAGAAAGTTGCCCAAGGTATCGTCAAAGTGACCCGGACCGGGGTGAACGGAAAGCCCAGGGGCCTTATTCAGAACGATGATATCCTCATCTTCGTATACGATGTCCAGCTTGCCGGGGGAAGGGACCACGCCGCTGAGCCGTTCCGGGTCGGACAGACGGACGGAGAGCACCTGCCCTGCCCTGGGGACAAAGCGGGTGTTTACCCGCACACCGTCCACCAGTATACCGTCCTCTAGCCACTTGATCCGGCGGATGACCGTGCCGGACAGCAACAGATGCTTGCGCAGCAGGGTGTCCACCCGTACCCCAGCCAGTCCCGGGGTAATATTCAGTTCCAGACGGCGAATTTGCTCTGCCTGCTTCATGTGCTCACCTCTGTTGCCTCTTTTGTTTGATTATACACCACCAGTCAAGGAAATGGCTTTGCAATTTTAGCATTTTTTCGGTATAATTATTAAGTGAGAAAGGAGGAAATCGCATGGGGATCAGGCCGGAAAACAAACTGGGCATTTACATTCATATTCCTTTTTGCCGCAGTAAGTGCGACTATTGCGATTTTTATTCCCTTTCCGGGCGGGAAAATGATATGGATGCTTACCAGAAAGCGTTGATTGCCCACATCAGGGAAACGGCGACCCTGGCCCGCCACATGGAGGTGGACACCATCTACTTTGGCGGAGGGACGCCCAGTTACTACGGAGCAAAAAGATTAAAAGAAATCCTTGCGCTGCTGAAAAAGCAGTTTCGGGTACTTAAGGATGCGGAAATCACGCTGGAGGGAAATCCGGACAGTGTGGACAGCAAAATGCTGACCGCCTTGCGCCGGGCGGGTTTTAACCGACTGTCGCTGGGTGTACAGTCAGCCTGTGATGAGCAACTGCGCTGTGTCCACCGGCCTCATGATTTTCGTCAGACCTGTGATGCCGTAGCCGCAGCCAGAAAGGCGAAAATCGATAATTTGAGTTTGGATCTGATTTATGGTCTGCCGGGGCAGGATCTGGCCGGCTGGACTGATACGGTGGAACGTGTACTGGCACTGGAGCCGGAGCACCTGTCCTGCTATGGGCTGAAAGTGGAGCAGGGAACCGTGCTACATGATCGGGTTGCAAAGGGGGAGACTCTGCCCGACGATGACGCGCAGGCGGATATGTATCTGTGGACGGTAGCGCGCTTGGAACAGGCAGGCTATGCTCAGTATGAGATATCCAATTTTGCCCGCCCCGGTATGCAGTCCAGGCACAATCTGCGCTATTGGCTGACGCGGCCCTATATCGGCTTTGGCCCTGGGGCTCATTCGGACTTTGGCGGGCGCCGCTACTCTTTTGTGCGGGATTTGAATCAGTATATTACCGGAGTGCTGGAGGGGAAATCTGTGATTGATTCCTCTGAACTGATTCCGGCCCGGGAGCGGGGCAGCGAGTATCTGATGCTTCGCCTTCGTACCACGCGGGGCATTGAGGAGTGGGAATATCGTCGCAGCCACTTTATGAACTTTGCGCCTCTGGAAGAAAAGCTTCTTTCCTATGAACAGCATGGCTGGGCAGCTCGGTGCGAGAACCGCTGGCGGCTGACCCCGGAAGGCTTTCTTCTGTCCAACCGCCTGATTGGGGAGTTATTGGAGTCGCAGGAGGAGTCCTCACTGGAGACGCTTTTGCCCAGACTGCAGCAATATCATCAGAAGCAATAAAAGAACCGGGCGGTCTGCAGACCGCCCGGTTCTTCATCCAACCAGAGTTTCAAATTCTTCCCAGGACATGCCGGTATTCTGTATGTCCTGCCAAATCAGATTTCTTGCGTTCAGTTCGCCCCAGGTCATGTACCAGAACAGGTACTGAATCTGCAGATGGGCCGGCAGAATATCCTCAATGATTGTACGCAGGGACTCAAACTGAGGTGGTACCCCTTTCAAATTGGGGAAACGAATCGTTACCCCACCTGGAGTTTGTGTCTCTGCTGCCTCTGCCTTTACTCCGCAGCCGCTGATGGTGTTGTTGATGGCGGACAGGGTAAAGCTGTCCCAGCCGATACGGCTCAGCGCCGAAAGAGAATCCGACAACTGCTGCGGGTTTTGCGTTACCGGACGCAGGCCAAACAGTTTTGCGGTTTTGTCCAGCCCGTCCTCACGGGCTGTGGTCAGGCACATTTCCTGTTGGATCCGCTCCAGCTCCCGTTCTACCGAGTCAAGGGCCAGACCCATGCAGTCCAGCTCCGCACACAGAAAAGACTCATCCAGCTTGTATACGCCCAAAGGCCGTAAAAGCTCTTTCATATATGCGGCGTTGCTCATGTCAGTTCCTCCACAGTCACTGTGCCCAGTACAGGCAGCTGCGCCTTGCTTACAGAAATATCTTCTGCAGGGGCAATCAGTGTGTAGTTATCCACACTGTCCACGCCGAAGATCAGGCTGCCCAGCTTGGCTCGCAGTACATCCTGCCCCAGCCGTTCCCCGGAGAACCATTCTGCAAGCACCTGGTTTACCTGTAGGGTGGCCTGTTCCATATCCGAACTTTTAATTTGGACCTGAACATTTACCGAAACCGGTTCCGGAGGCAGAACACGCACATCTACTGCAATTTCTCTGCGTTCCTGAAAGTATTCATTTAGCTGCTCGAGGAGGCTTTGATCGGGGATGCCCTGAGGAGTTGCTGCTACCACGTCCACCGTTCCCACTCCACGGTTTCGGGGAAGCGCCACCGCCGCAGCCACACCGTCAAAGGACAGAGCGCTCTGCTCATAAAAAGCGCTGTTGGCCCCATTGGGCAGGCGAAGAAAGCTGTCCAGAATACGTTTTCGCAGTTGCTCGTCATCCTCTGCGTCCGTGCCGCCGCTCATGGCCTGAGGATTGGTGCAACCCGTAATGCCTGTGGGGGCAGCGGACAGGGAACGAATACTGCCGGCGATTACATTGCCGGAACTTCCGGACTCCACTGCCCGGGCGGGAACGTCTGCCCGGGATGCCCCGGCAGCCATAACAGCGTCCTGCGTGGTCTCGAACCGCACCAGACCCGATGTCATACAAATGGTCCCGGCGGGAATGAGCCGGTCCACGGTGCTGGCTGCATCACCGAAAAACCGAATGAAACCCTGCGCCCGGGCAGCGGTTTTTCGTTCCAGTGCGCGCAACTGGGCGTGGTGGTCCAGATATTCACCCTGAGCTGTTTGAGGGAAGCACTGCCGGTTTACCCAGTCGGCCTGCACATACAGTGCATAAATCTGTGCCGCCGCCGCGTACAGTCGGGCGGACAAATCACCGCCAAGTGTAATTTCCATACCTGTACGGGTGGTAAAATCCGACTGCATATCGGAATAAAGTTCTTCAACTGTTTTCATCTGTCAATCCTCCCAAACTTGCGGTTACTTCCAGTGCCTCGCCCTGCCACTCCAGATTGACCCGTACCTGGGCAGACCGATTTTCTTCGCAGTAGGTCACACCTGTTACGGTCACGTCTTCACCTTCCAGCGCCTGGTGCACGTATCTGGTGCACAACGCCGGGCGTGCACTTTTCTTTTCTCTGGCCAGCGTGTACAGCAAACTTCCCGTTTCGGGAAGGAAAGGCAGTGCGCCTCTCCTGGCAGTCAGCTTGAACAGGATCCGCTGAATGAGTGCCTGGCTACCCTCAAGGCGGCAGAAGTCACCGGCTCCGTTTGGAATGTAATCCCCATTTATCATTTGCAGTTCTGTCATCTTATCCTCCCTGTTCCGCCATGGCGGCAGTGACCATGGATCGGATCAGTTCGTCCAGTGTCCTGCCATTAATGCTCAGCGTTCCCTGCACGCAGACTGTGCCGTTTTGACCCAGTTTCAAGCTGCATCCGGGACCGGAAAGCGCCACCTCGCCCGGCTGCAGGGTGGTGTCATTTTGGGATTGGCCGGCCAGAATACAAGGCGTCTCCCCATTGTTTCCGGCTTTCAGAACTAACACCGATTCACCCACCCGGGGCTGCCAGTGATAGCCACCCGGTGCCATCACCGGAAGCCGACGCCGTTCAGTCCCCAGACAAACACCGTTTTCCGCCCCTGATGCCGTTACCACGCCGATGGCTGCTGCACCTTGGGTTACTGTATTTGCTTCTTTCATTTGACTGGCTGTCCACATGATGTATCACCTCATAGCATTGTGTCGGGAGGGATCAGCTCCAAACGGGTGTGGTGTCCTCTGCTGTCCATGCTTACCGTAGCCTGCGCGATGCGCCATAGACCGTTATATCCCCATCCGGAGCGATCCAACCTGATAATCTCACCGGGCCAGGCACAGAATGGCAGTGCCACATCAAGCTCCAATCTCAGTCGGTCCTGTTCTGATTTTTTGAGCTGATATTCTCCCTGATAGCGCATGGACTGATAGTTGCTTTTTCCGGGCATGGTAAACATCCGCCGGCATACTCCGCCCTCAGCCTTGAATGGTTCGTTGATGATCCGCTGTACCGCAGGAGCCTTGCCGGCCTCGCGCACCCAGATTTCCGACAGGACTCCGTAGCGCTTGTTTTTTGTCCGCAACTGTGTTACGGGGATCCGGTCATGGATCACGCAGCTCACCGAGTTTGGCCAGTGACTCAGAATCAGCCGGCCCTGCCGGTCGAAGCGGGGTGTCACCCCTGCGTGATAGCGGGCGAACTGATACAGTACCGACCACTCACTGCTGCCGTGGGTCACGGAGAACTGCGCCACCGCTGGGAATTGCCCCTGCTCACCGATCCGGATGCCATAGGGCAGCACATGCGCGTCCAGAATATCCTGGATGGTGGCCAGATCGTAATCCGTTCCCTGTGCTTCGTTGTCCAGCAGCAGGGCTGCCAAACCTCGCCCGTTCACTTCAAGTCGGCAGCCCTGTGCGGACAAAGATACTTCACACTCATCAACCACGCCCACAAATACAAGCTCATCCTCGTGAAATGCCTCGAACCGGGCGGCCTGGGCCGGCAGAGTGTTATCCTTGCCATTCCACAGGCAGACGATTCGAAAGCTGTCACAAGGTGTTCCACAGCCGTATTCCAATTCCCACTCCAACAGTACCGGCAACTTTCTTCGCGTTCCGCTGCCAGTGATCAAAAAGGCTGTCATCGGACACGCACCTCCTGCCCGACGCGAATGAGATTGGGATTTTTAATCTGGGGATTGAGGTGCAGAAGATTTTCCACTGTAGTTTTATATTTCTTGGATATGCCCCACAGTGTGTCGCCCTTCACCACAGAATAAACCAGCTTTTCTCCACCGTCTGCCTGCGCGGTCTGTTCCTCTTGCGCCGGTTTTTCCGCCGTGTTGCTGTAGTACTCCAGATCCTCCCAAAACACAAAGGAGTAGCTTACGTAATCGGGACGGGGCTCCTGCCGCAGGGACAGTTCAACAAAGTAGGCGTTGGCCGTCTGCCACAGGGGATGAATTAGAGGACCGGAGCCCTCACTGTAAAAAACATTGGCCAGAGCGCCGAACTGTGCATAAGCGTCCGGACCAACGAATTCTCCCTCTCCACGCATGATCCGGTGACCCCGGCCAAGATCCTGCAGATGGTACAGCCCGTAAGGTATCTTGTTTTCCGCCATCCTGCGTTCATAGTCAATGGTATATACTCTGGGATTGTGGGGCCATATAAAATCCTTGTATCGCATTGGGCTCAAGTTCAAAGGCCCTCAACCTCCTTTTTCTTACAGTATCCGCAGAGTACCGTCATATCTGCGGGCATCCCGGGCGAAGGCCGCGTCCACCAGCGCGGCATAGCCCGGAATGACAGTTTCTTGTTTGGCCAAGCCGTAGGACGGGGTGTTTATCTGGCTGGTGGTTCCGGAGCTGCTCCCGGTTGGACGCACGGTCTTTGCCTGCCAAAGGCGGGCGGCCGAGTAGGCACGCTTGACCCTGTCCCACAGGAACTGGGTGGGCGGTGCGGATCTCTCTGTCATAGTCACAGCGGTGGGTGAGTGATTCACAGGGAAAGCTTCCGGTCCGTGGGGAGATGCCGCAACAACCCGTCGATTAACAGAAAGGATTTGCTGCTCCAAAGCCACCGGTGCCGGAATACCCGACAGTTCCGTATCCAGAAACCCGTTCTCGTGCTGATCGTCCTGCAGGGGAGGGACTTTGCGGGTTGACTGGAGCATTACCTGCCCCTCGTCGTCCTCTTCCTGATGTTTCAACAGGTCCTCAAGAAAATCAGTCAACTGCTTCACCCCGTTTCAAAGACAGGAAATGAGCCTCGTCAAAGCCTGCATTGACGCATCCCTCCGCCAGTGCCAGAGGAACGCCGCACGCCGCGCAGCGCTCCTCCATGGCCCGTTCCCGACAGGTGGGACACAGACCTGCCAGTTCTTCCTCGTCGTCCAGCATCAGATTCAATGCGCACCACAGAAAATCCCGTGCGGTCATCGCTCGGACGCGATCTTCCGTGGGCAGGGCTGAAAAGGATCGCAGCACGCGCCAGTACAGCCGCTCTTCCCGGGCGTGCTCCAGACGTTTTTTAACTCGTCTATCTGTTCATCTGTGGCATTGAGTCCGGGATTGACCTGTGCATTGAAGCCGGACCATCGTCCGGCGAGGGCTCCAATTTCCTCGGCCGTCATCTGCTTCAGCACCTGACTTCCGTCCCGGAACTCAGGCCGGCCGTTCCTTAACACAGCCCGCGCAAGCAGGCAAGCGTTGGAACACAGAGCGCGCTCCAGCCCGTCCCGGGCCAGCCACTGGGCCTCCCTTCTGGCCTCCAGCACCTCCATGGCGCTGAGCAGACGCAGATGTCTGCCGTCCTCCAGCTCCAACTGGGAGGGACCGCCTAAAAGACCACTGTGCATGGTTACACCTCCGTCTCAATGCGCTTGGATGCCACCACTGTGACCTTTTCCATCACCATATTGCCAAGGCCTGCCTCTTCGTTGATGGCGCTCCACTGACAGTCAGAATAAATGATTCTGCGGTCAGGTTTGCAAATCACCAGCGAGAAGCCCTCCAGAGAATAAAAATCAATCCCGTCCCGGATCGCGTTGTCTGTGGCATAAAGACGGGACAGCTCCAGCACGTGCTTCACCGGACCGGCGACCGTGGCCACCGGTTCCTTTTCACCAAAGGCCTCTACCTGTGTGCTGGTTTTGGTTGCTTTGGCGGTATAGCTCTGCACCACAGCTACTTTCGTTCCGTTTACTTCCAGATAAATATCACTGCTGGTGGGAAATCCGGTAATCGTCATATATATCCCTCCTTATACCGTGATGTGGGCGCTCAGCCAGATCTGATTGATGCCGTGAGTGACCGTAAAGGCAAAGTCCACCAGGCACCGGGTAGGATCCTCTTCATCCGCGCGCACACGTACCTGCTCATAACCGGTAATGATCTCGCGGGCCAGCTTGTTTTCCAGCTCCAGCACGACCTGGGAGCGAATGGCACCCCGGCTCTGCGCCGTGTTTTTTGCCCGGCGGAATCGGCTTTTCAGCGCGTTGCGGATGGTGGGAATCACATCGTCCACAACCAGAATGGCGCAAAGGTCTCGCCATGTACTGTCCGCAGCGCCGTTTGTGCTCGTGCGGGTGGTCACACCACGCACCACACTCACAATGCCGCCAACCGACTCCACCGCGGTTACACCGCCCCGAATCAGCACATCCAACTCTTCTTCGCGCAGCTGCTGATTCAATCCGTTCAGCCCGGTCAGCTGAGCACCGCCCAGAGGCACGGCGGGATCTGTTTCGCCTGCAATGGCACCGGCCACGGCGGCTGCTACCTGAATCCCGTCCATAGCCGTGCCCTCAGTGCTGATGCAGCCGGGGGCGACCAGGACCACGCGCTCGCTATTCAGATTTTCGGCCCGTTCCACCAATTCGGACATAGTGGCATTTGCCGTGCCAGCCACCACAGCAATGCGCTCACACTGTGCCTGGGATGCGGCATGTGCGCTGTCACGCAGTGCCTGCTGCACATCCAGCTGTGTGCTGTCGCACACGATTACCGCCAGATCCTGCGCCGATTCCATGCGGTCAAAAACGGTCCGGTAATCGCTCAAAGTGTCTCCGGCCACAGGGAATACCATTACCTGCGCCGCGCCGTTCTGAAACAGAAGCTTGGCCAGCTGCGAGGGGTTGTTCCCTGATTCGACACCAAAGGCAGCGACTGCATCCTGATAGGTGTTGATTGTCCACACGGTCTTTTCGGACTGTTCCATTCTGACGGCCAGACCGACATTTTTCTTCCCTGCGCTTCCGCTTACCGCAGAGGAGGCAGCATAGGTGGAATACACCCCCGGCCGCTCATGTACTGTGATGCTCATGTATTGATATCTCCTCTCAAAGTGAAGTCCAGGAAGGTGCCTGCCTCATCACCCTGAGTGCAAAGCCAACCGATGCACTCCAGGTGACAGCGCAGCCTCAGCAAACCGTCCTTCCCGTCATATTCCAGTTCTTCGCTGTTCAGCTCCTGTACGCTCAGAGCAATGGGTTTTTCCTTCTGCAGGACCACCAACATGCGGTCAAAAAGCTCCCGGCAGGCCTGCGCTCCAGTTTCAGGCAGAGACAGAATATCCAGAAGAAAACTCAAGTGCACGCTGTGCCCGTACAGCTCTGTTTCCTGCCCGGTGGCCTCGTTCACCCACTGGCCCAGATAATTCTGCATGCCCGCCGGGGAACAGGTCATCTTTTCCAAAGAAACGAGGACTCTCGGGCGGCCGGGATCTGTTCTGGGATCCTCTGGCCATGAGGCAATTGCATCGATATCCCGCTCGCGGAAAAACTCGGCTAAACGTTCCTGTATTCCATCTGCCTTCATTCGACCACCTCCCGGGTACTGGGTGTTAGAACAGCCCAGCGGTAGACAGGCTGTGCCCCCGTATAAATAAGATGCGTCCCCTGCACCTGCAGAACCTGCGACCCCACCTTCACCAGACTGACTTCATCCAGACAGGGCTCAGGAGGGCCGAGATATAAGAAACGGTCCTGACTGATCCGGCCCAGGGGAGAGGGAACGGACTGCTCCGTTCCCTTCTCACGCATAGGCTGAAAAAAAGCGCGCACGCAAACGCCCTCAGGTGCTGCCTGTGTGTATACTGTCATATCCTGACCATATCGGGTCAGAATACGGGAGAAACTTCCCTGTATCAATGTCTTCACACTCCATAGAACAAAAACCGCTGATCCTTTGTCCAGGCAGACATCAGCTGCTTTGCCTGCCCACGCAGCAGCCTGGCCTTTTGGGCTGCGTTGCCTTGCTGAACAGTCACGTCGCCGGCCCGAAAGGACTCCGCCTGTCCGGCCTCACGGCTGATCTCCAGCCCTGCCAGTGCAAGCCATGCCCCGGCCAGAGCAAAGGCTTCCGGGCAGTCACCGGGGCAAACATCATCCCGCAGTGCTGCGGTCAGTTCCGTTTGCGCCGCGGCACACAGGGTCGCCAGAAGCTCCTCTTCCTGCTCGGCGGTCTGGCCCAGGGTGCGGGCCAGTTCCATTATGCGCTGGGTCATCACACGCTCAGCACCTTGGACGCATCGGGGAACAGCTTGGCAAAGCCGCTGATGCTGGTGATGGCGGCGCGTTCCAGCTGACGGTCGATGAGTTTGTCGTACTCGATCATCACGTCGCTGCCCTGCACCATCTCCAGTGCATAGTTGCGATCCAGACCGATGATCTTGCCCTCGGGCAGGGCGGAGGTGCGCAGCAGCGTGGCACCCAGGGGGGTGGTCAGCTTGCCGGTGCCCTGGAAATTCAGACCGGTCATGGGGTTCTGGAACTCGGGCAGCTTGAGCATCTTGACCATCATGTCATTGCTCACCAGCAGGGTATTCATCTCATAGGGATCAAATTTGGCCCAGAAGTCCACCAGATCCTCATAGGTCAGCGTGCCGCCGGAGGAAACGGAGTACTCCTGCGCAGCATTGCCGTTGCCGTCGCCGTTGATGAGCACCTCAATGGCGTCCTCCAGATGCATGCGGTTGATGTGGGCACCAATCTGGCGCAGGGTCACAGAGAACAGATCCAGCTTCTGATAGCGAATGGCCTCATAGGAAGCCACCAGCATACGGCCGCGCTTGTGAAGCTTGACCAGATTGTCCTGAACCTTCACCGTGGTGCTGGGGATGACTGCACCCTCCTCCACATGGCGCAGCTTCTTGTCCTCGCCGCCGGCTTCGGTGGTGATGGAGCGGTAATCCATGCCGTCAAAGCGAGTCACCGCGGCGGTAATGGCGGGCAGCAGGTTCTGCTCCTCCATGCCCTGACGCACACTGCGGGCGATGTACTCGGGGAAGAGTACAGCGGAGTCGGCGGTGCGGAAGAACTTCTCCACCACGTCGCTGCCTGCACCCTTCACCTTGATGTCAAAACGCTTGAGCTGACGCTGAAAGGCGTCCAGACCCTCCAGCGCAGTGCCCTTGTACTGCTGGTCGGGGTCCATGCTTTCCAGCACCTGAGTAAAGCTCTTGCCCGCCTCATGGTACATACCCTTCTCCAGCTTCAGATTGTCAAACTGATATGCCATCCTTTTTTCCTCCTTACAGACAAATTACGGCGGTGTTTTTCACCGTGTCAACTTCGGCAACCAGAACGGTGATGCCGTCGCCGGTCTTCACGCCGCCCTTGCCGTCAGCCACCAGACTGACCATGCCCACACTCAGGGGCATGGTAGCGGGTACGCTGACAAAACCACCAACCTGAACACCGGCAATACCGGCTCGGGGCATTCCGGCCACACCGCAGAAGAGGTCGCCTGCACTGCAGGGGCCCACGGTGCCGTTTCCGGTCATCTTGACCACCTGACCGCCCTGCACACCCTCTTCGATATAAAAGGTGGCCATCAGGTTGCCAATGTCCTCAAAAGAAATCTTGCTCATGTGTGTTTCCTCCTGTTTTAATATGAGTTCGGTTCCGCTCAAATCAAAAACGCGCCGTCAGCACCGCCGACCGCCGCAGTCTGCGTGTGATGCTCCAGTTGGGTCATCACAGGAAAACGCTTGGCAGCCTGTCCGCCGTAGACACGCTTCAATTCCAGCAGTTCCGATTCCTCCAGTTTTTCGGCGATGCGCTCCATCATCCGGTGATCCACATCGTCCTTGCTCAGTCCGCACAGGCGGACCACCTCCCGGCGCAGCCCGGCCAGGTACTTTCTGCCCAGAGCGGCCTCCTGTTCCAGACAATCCAGCTCATTCTGACAGCCGTGTTTCAGTGCCAGCTGCTTCAGAGTCAGGCTCTTTCCTTTTGTTTTCATTACCCCGGCCTTGGGTTGAGCGGGAACGGCCACGAAGGACCATTCAAAAGCATCCACCGCACCTTCCAGCTTGGTGTAGCACAGCTTGTTCTCGTATCGCTCACCCTTCTTGTGAGAACAGCTGCCTGCCTGTTTGCCGCAGATGGAACACACTGAACGGCCTACCGCGCAGCCTACACTGACCTCTTTCAGGATACCGCCCTCCAGTTGAGCGATCAGCTCCTCGTTGCCCGGGGTGCGCAGAATGTACGCATAGCCCTTTACATAGCGTCCGGGATCACCAACCGCGGTCAGTACGCCGGGCTCATCCACCACCTCGGTCCGATAGATCCGGGCCGTCTGGCCCGCTGCGGCCCAATTGTGGTCGAAGATGCCGGTCTTGCCCACGAAAAGTTCCGCCAGTCCGTCCAGTGTGTCGTTTTCAAAGCGCTCTGCGTCACGGTCCACCTCGTTGTCGCACAGCCGTACGGCAAAGGTATACACCTCATCAGCCGTTAGCTGTTTTCGGCTGAAGCGGTTGATCTGACTCAACTCCTGCTCATCCACCGCGGCGGTGCCGCCGCAGTGGGCCTGCTTGTTTACGTTCATTCTTCTGCCTCCGCTTTCAGATTGTCCGCCTGACGGCGGTAAAGTTCTGCCCTGGCCTCTTCCACCTGGTCCTGCAGGTTGATGTCGGCCCATACCACCTGAACGCTGCCTCCCCAGCCATGTACGCGCAGCCAGGTCTCGCAGATGCGCTCCACCACCGGCTCCAGGCTACGTCGAATCGCGGTGATCTCGCTGGTCATCAGATCGGCCTGTTGACTGCTCATGCGCTCCGTGGAGGACCAGGAAAGCCCCAGCATAAAGGGCGGGATCCCCGTGCGGGCGATCAGCTGCTCTAAAATCTGACGCACAGGCACTTCACTGTCCAGAATCTGGTTGTCTGCACCGATAACCCGGATATCCACATCCCCCATAGCTACAAAGTCCCGTACACCGCCCTGACCGGACGTCTGCATGGCCCGGCTCCACTCGCTTGCTACCTGCTCGCAGCGTTCCTGGGCATACAACTCATCGCCATCCGTGTTTTTGCAAACCACGGCAAAGCGCACATTGCCCACCCGTTCCCAGTTCAGTCCGATGGCCTGATAAATTTTCAGCAGAATCTCCGCCATAAAAGGCATGGAGCGCAGCAAAGAAACACCGTAGGGGCTTCCGGCTTCCGGCTGGAGGGGAGTGAACAGCAGTAGTTCCTGACAGGGGAGGGGTTCAGGCTGTCCCGTTGTGCGCAGGCATAGACGGAAATCCAGCGGTGTTTCGCCATCCAGAATTTCCACGTGTTCTGGATCGCACCACAGCAGTGCGGCAATCTCACGCCCTTCGCAGTCGGGGACGATCTCGCCCACGGCCCGGCCGCAGGTAAACAGGCAGTCCAGATATCCGTCCAAAAAAGCCTGAATTCCCCGCTGCCCCCGACCTGCGGGCACGGATTTGAGGAATCGATTCATTTCATCCTGTGCCCGAGGTTCCTCGCACAGGACACTGACACCGCCGCACAGGCGGATCAGTTTCAGAATAGCTGCGTCCACAATGGGCACAGCCTCACGAATGGCCCGGTAGATCTGGCTTTCGCCGCCTTGGAGAGGGATATACTGCTGCAACGGGCCGAAGGGGTGTCCGGTGGTATTGCGCACCTGAACCGCGGCTCCCTGCACCTTGGGCGATTTCCTTTGAAAAAACTTCATCCGTGTTTCTCCTTTTTACATTCTGTTGCGCCGGTACACACTTCCGGCAAAGGTGGGTACGTCATGTGTTCCTGGTCCGGCGATGGTCGCGGCGAAATACCGGATGTCGTCCATGGCATGATCATCCTGTTTGCGGACGCGATCCTGTGAGCCGTCCTCGTCCCATCGGTACAGGCCAAACTCACGTATGGCATCCGGACAGCTGTTGCAAATCACCAATGAGCCGTTTTGCAGCAGCCGGGCCGTAGTCCGTATTCCGGACAACACGTCATTTTTTGCCTTGACCACACTCCAACCTTCTCGCCGCAGTAGCTCGATAAAGCTGGCGGCCGACGGATCCACCACCACCTGTCGGATCCGCCTTCCTCCTGCCAGGCGGGCCAGCTCTCGGGCATACTCCTGATCTGTCTTTTGTTGGCCCTGACTTCGCGAGTCGTAGTAATACTCCGCTACCCGGTACCAAACTCCATCCAGCAGCCCCCAGAGACCGAAGGATGCCGGATTGACCGTGCCATAATCACAGGAGATATACCAGCTCTCTATTTCTCCTTCCGGCGGTGGGGGGCAGGCTTCCTTTTGGAAAAAGTCGTACACAAGCCCTTGTGCCGCCACCCATTCTCCCAACACGAATCTACGGTAAAAGTTTCCCTGAAACATGGTTTCGTAGCGTGCTCGGATCCGGGGAGACAGGGAGGGGTTATCTGCCATTGTGAAGTGGAGATATAGGACATTCCGGTGTTCTTTTCGACAGATCCACTCCCTGTAGAACCAGTGCTCCGGGCCTTCCGGATTGCAGGAAAACCAAAGTTTTGCCCCTTCCACCGAACAGCGGGCACAGGCCTGCTCCACGAAGGAGCGGGGCATAAGTACTACCTCATCCAGCAGCACCCCAGCCAGTGTCAGTCCCTGAATCAGATCGGCGCTCCCCTCGTCCTTTCCACCGAACAGATAGAACACATTCTCGCGCCCGCCCAGCCGTACAGTGAGTTGATTGCGTGAGACCTGTTCCAGGCACTCAAAACCCAGCTGTTTCAGCAGTGGCAGCTGTTCCCGCAGCAGGTTGCGCCGCACAGACTGTATGGTCTTTCCACACAGGGCAAACCCCTGTCCGTTAAAGCACGTCATGGCCCAAAAAAGAAAGGAAAGACCCATACAAAGTGTCTTGCCACTGCGCACAGCCCCGTCACAGATTACGGCATCGTGATGCCGGTCGTCTTTGCGGCACCACCACAGTAACAGCCGTTTCTGCTTGGGAGAAAATGTTTTGACTTCCACCTGCTTCAGCCGTCCTTCTGGCCCTGTTCCAGAAAAGCCCGCAAGAACTGCTCCCCTCCGGAGGGCTTGTCACCCTCCAGCAGTTCCAGCACCTTTTCCAGTACCGCCAGCCGATCTGCCAGCTTGATTTCCACCGCCCCGGAGGGGCTGCGCTTGAACTCGGTCAGAGCAGACAGATCCAGCCCGGCCAGTTCATCCGCCTGCTCTTCTGACAGGTAGGCCAACCGTACCGCATCATTGACCCTGACCTGAGCGATGTCGCACATTTTCTGTAAAACTTCATCCCGGGTGGGAGCCCTCGATTGTTTTCCCATAAATTCCACCTCACACTAATGGTAGGATTGGGGTGAAAATTGCACGTTTGCGTACACCAATCACAAAAAATTCATAAATTTTCTTTTTTGCACGGAATAGTGGGCTGTGTTCCTCCACATCCTTTTCATCAGAATGAAATGTTTGGAGGAACCATCTATGAAACGAGTGCTGCCAATTGTGCTGACTTTGGCAATGCTGATCCCATATGTCCACGCAGCCCCTGCCGGCCTTCAGGTGAACGCGGCTTCTTCTGTGCTGATGGAAAAAGAAACGGGCACTGTTCTCTATGAGAACAACGCCCACGAAAAACTGGAGCCGGCCAGCGTGACCAAGGTTATGACGCTGCTTCTTACAATGGAAGCCCTGGCCGATGGCCGCATCAAAAAAGAGGATATGGTGTCCACCTCGGCCTATGCCGCCTCTATGGGCGGCTCTCAGGTGTTTTTGGAGGAGGGGGAGCAGATGTCGGTCCATGACCTGCTCAAGTGTATTGCCGTTTCCTCGGCCAACGATGCTGCTGTAGCCATGGCGGAACATCTGACAGGCAGTGAAGCGGCCTTTGTAGAGAAGATGAATGCCCGGGCGGCGGAACTCGGAATGAATGACACTCATTTTTCCAATTGTACCGGTCTGCCTGTAGCAGACCATTACACCAGCGCCTATGACATCGCTCTTATGTCCCGTCAGCTTGTCTTAAATCACCCGGATATTCAGTCCTATAGCACCATCTGGATGGACACGATTCGGGGGGGAGCATTTGGCCTGTCCAACACCAACCGTCTGATTCGGTTTTATAACGGTGCCACCGGACTGAAGACCGGTTTTACAGATTCTGCGCTTTACTGTCTGTCTGCTACCGCCGAGCGCAATGGAATGGAACTTATCGCCGCGGTGATGAAATCACCCACTTCCGATGATCGTTTTCAGGCGGCAAAGACCCTGATGGACTATGGCTTTGCCAATTACAGTCTGACCACAGTTCATCCGGATCGGGCTCTGGCGCCGGTAACGGTACTTCTGGGAGAGCAGGAGCAGGTACAGCCTCGTCTGGCTCGGGAGTGCCGACTCCTTCTGGAACGGAGCGGTTCCGGAGAGGTTGCTACGGAACTGCTTGTGGCCGCGGACGTTGCTGCTCCGGTGGAAGAGGGACAGCAGTTGGGCAAAATGATCGTGCGGGTCAATGGCGAAGTGCGTGATGAGGTGCCCATCGTAGCAGACCGGGGAGTGAACCGACTGTCCCTGCCCGGTATCTTTTTGGGAATGTTCCGTCGCATGCTCATGGCCGGATGATCAGATCAGCGGCCGGGGATGTCCCCCGGCCGCTGTCTGTTTGTTGCAATGGCAAGGTTTTCGGGGAAATAATAGGAAAAACAACCTATTCTTTCCTTGACGAAATAAAATGAGTGTTGTATAATTTATCTAAAATAGGAATGCGTTTTTTATTTGAATATTGTGAACAATAACAGTTTGTGTTTTTGTCAGTTTTTTGGAGGAATTTAGGAGTACCTATGGCAAATTCAAAGAAGAAAACTTCATCTTATGACCGCTATCTCGGTCTGGAAGCATTCACGGACGGACACAGTACCAGAGCCTGGACCTGGTTCGGCGCCCACCCTCATACGCAGGACGGACAAGAGGGGTTCTATTTCCGAGTCTGGGCTCCGAATGCCGTGCAGATCTCGGTGTTCGGACCGTTCAACGACTGGGATGCCTGCGCTCACCCGTTGTCCCGTGTGGAGGGTGGTATCTGGGAGGGGTTTATCCCCGGACTTTCTCATGGGATGGCCTACCAGTACGCCGTCTGGTCCGCGGACGACCATTACGTTGGCAAGGCCGATCCCTATGCATTTTGTGCCCAGCTTCGGCCCGATACTGCCTCTGTCCTGTATGATCTATCCGGATATTCCTGGGGGGACAAGGCCTGGCTTTCCTACCGTAAAAAGAATCCGCCCTATAACCGGCCCATGAACATTTACGAGGTCCATCTGGGTTCCTGGCGGCGCACCGGAGAGGGAGGGTTTTTGTCCTACCGGGACATAGCTCAGTATCTTGTCCCTTACGTAAAAGAGATGGGCTATACCCATGTGGAGTTTCTTCCTGTTATGGAGCACCCGTTGGACATGTCCTGGGGCTATCAGTGCACCGGCTACTTTGCCGCTACCAGCCGTTTCGGCACGCCCCATGATTTGAAATATCTCATCGACCAGCTTCATCAGGCGGGGGTGGGCGTCATTTTGGACTGGGTCCCTGCCCATTTCCCCCGGGATGCCTTCGGCCTGTATCATTTTGACGGCACTCCTACCTATGAATATGCAGATCCCCGCAAGGGAGAACACCCCGAGTGGGGCACCAACTGCTTTGACCTTGGCCGCAGTGAGGTGCGATCCTTTCTGTTTTCCTCAGCCATGTTCTGGCTGGAAGAGTACCACGCCGACGGTCTGCGCGTGGACGCCGTTTCCTCCATGCTCTATCTGGACTACGCCCGCCAGGATGGGCAATGGATGGCCAATGTGCACGGCGGTCACGAAAATCTGGAGGCAGTGGACTTTCTCCAAAAGCTGAACACCGCGGTTTTTGCTGAGCATCCCGATGTGCTTATGATTGCGGAGGAGGCTACCTCCTGGCCCAAAGTGACCCACCCTGTTGACCAGGGCGGACTGGGCTTCAATTTCAAGTGGAACATGGGTTGGATGAACGATGTATGCCACTATCTGAAAACCGATCCTATCTTCCGCCAGTACAGCCACCGGGACCTGACTTTCTCTCTTATGTACGCATTCAGTGAAAACTATATCCTGCCCATCTCTCACGACGAAGTTGTCCACATGAAGGGCTCCCTTATTGGCAAGATGCCCGGCTGGGACGGCCAGAAGTATGGCTTCGTGCGCGGTTTCTGGAGCTATATGCTCACCCATCCCGGAAAGAAACTGCTTATCATGGGCAGTGAGATCGGTCAGTTCAACGAGTGGCACTACGAGCACTCTCTTGACTGGCATCTGTTGGACTATGAACCCCACCGTACTTTGCAGTCCTTTTTCAAGGAAGCCAACGGATTTTACCTTGCCCATCCCGCGCTGTGGGAGCAGGATAACAGCTGGCAGGGCTTCGAGTGGCTGGAGGCAGACGATGCACAGAGCAATGTTCTTGCTTATCTGCGCCGTGCCCGGGACGGCTCATTCCTGTTGGTTGCCTGCAACTTCTCTCCCGTACACCGCCCCGGCTATCGGCTGGGCGTGCCTGTGCCCGGAACATATCGACAGGCGTTCAACTCCGAATGGCATCGCTTTGGCGGCTGTGTCCCTGAGGAGGAGACCCCTCTGCTCAGTCAGGATATCCCCTGGCACCGGCAGGGACAGTCCATCCAAATCGATATCCCCCCCACAGGCTGTGTGATTTGTGAATTGTTGCCCTCCAAACCCGGACGGGCTGTGAAAAAGAAAACCTCGAGGTGATCGGAATGAAAAAAGAATGTGTAGCGATGCTTCTGGCCGGTGGACAGGGCAGTCGGCTTTATGCCCTGACCAGTCACGTGGCCAAGCCTGCAGTCCCTTTCGGCGGCAAGTTTCGCATCATTGATTTTCCTCTTTCCAACTGTGCCAATTCCGGAATTGACACAGTTGGCGTACTTACCCAGTACCGCCCACTGGAGCTGAACAGCTACATCGGCTCCGGCCAGCCCTGGGATCTGGACCGGGCGGATGGCGGCGTACATATTCTTCCACCCTATATGCGGGAAGGGGACCAGGGTACCTGGTATAAGGGTACGGCCAATGCCATCTATCAGAACATCGGATTTTTGGACATGTACGACCCGGAGTACGTGGTCATCCTTTCCGGTGACCATATTTATAAGATGGACTATTCCAAGATGGTGGACCACCACAAGCGTGTGGGCGCCGCCTGCACCATCTCTGTACTGGAAGTGACCATGGAGGAAGCCAAGCGCTTTGGTATCATGAACGTGGACGAACAGGACATGATTTATGAGTTTGAGGAAAAACCGCCTCAGCCCAAGAGCAATCTGGCCTCCATGGGCATCTACGTCTTTACCTGGTCCAAACTGCGCGCCTACCTGATCGCAGACGAGGAGGACCCCAATTCCTCCAACGATTTCGGCAAGAATATCATCCCCGATATGCTTGCCGCCGGAGAAAAAATGGCCGCCTACCGCTTCCATGGCTATTGGAAGGATGTGGGTACCATTGATTCCCTGTGGGATGCCAACATGGATATGCTGGCGCCCCGTACCAGCATCGATCTGTATGATCCCAGTTGGCCCATCTATGCCCGCACCCCCATCAAGCCGCCCCATTTCACCGGCCCGGAGAGTAGGATCTCCCACTCTCTGGTCAGCGGCGGTTCCAACATATACGGAACGGTGGAAAACTCCATTCTCTTCCACTCTGTTACGGTGGAGGAGGGTGCAGAAGTTCGATACTCCATCCTCATGCCCGGTGTGACCGTCAAGGCCGGAGCAAAAATTGAGTATTCCATCATTGCGGAGAATGCAGTGATCGAAGTAAATGCCTGCGTGGGCACCCCGCCGGACGGTACCGATCCGGACTGGGGCGTTGCCGTGGTGGCCGGCGGAGTCACCGTGGGAGAAAATGCGGTTGTTACTGCCCATGCCATGGTCCGTGACGACGTGAAGGGAGGTGAGCGGGTGTGAACGACCTGCACGGAATTATTTTTGCATATCATTCCCTCCGCAATCTGGGCGATCTGACCAACCACCGCAACACCTGCTCGGTCCCCTACGGAAGCCGTTACCGCCTGATTGACTTCATGCTCTCCAATATGGTGAATGCCGGTGTTTCCGATATTGGACTTATCGTCCATGAAAACTATCAGTCCCTGCTGGATCATGTAGGCTCCGGCAAGGACTGGGATCTGAGTCGCAAGCACGGTGGTCTGCGTATCCTGCCCCCCTTCAGTACCTCCGAGCGGACGCAGGGGGAGTACCGGGGCAATATGGACGCTCTTGTGGGTGTATCCTCCTATTTGCGCAATATCCGTCAGGATTATGTGGTTCTGGCCTGGGGCGATTTGGCAATCAACTTCTCACTGGAAGAGGCTTTTGCCCAGCATCTGGAGACGCAGAGCGACATCACCGTTGTCTGCACTAACAACCGCTGGGGTGCACCGGAGGTCTGCCAGTACCTCAAGACCGATGGATCTGGCCGCGTTACTGACATTATCATCAATCCCTCTCAGGTGCCGGACGGACTGGAATCGCTGGAGATCTACATTCTCTCCAAATCGCTCCTTCTCTCTCTGGTGGAGGAATGCGCCACCCATGATATGCATTCTTTCAGCCGGGGCGCATTGCTCCCCAGACTGAATACCCTGAAGATCACGCCCTATCTGTATGACGGCTATGTGGGCCGATTCCATTCGGTCAGGAATTATTTCGTTCGGTCCATGGACCTGCTGAAAGAGGATGTGCGCCGGGATGTCTTTGATCCCAATTCGCCCGTGCGCACCAAGGATCGCTTTGACCCCTCCACCTACTATGGTCCGGACTCCCGGTGCCACAACTCCCTCATCGCCGACGGCTGTGTGATCGAGGGCGAGGTGGAAAACTCCATCCTTTTCCGCGGCGTGGTGGTAGAAAAGGGCGCGAAGGTCTCCAACTGCGTACTCATGCAGGGAACCGTCATCGGAGCAGACGCAAACGTTTCCTATGCCGTGGCGGATAAAAATGTCCGCATTGGTGAGAAACGCACGCTGACCGGGCAGGAGACCTATCCTATCGCCATTCCCAAGAACACTGCCGTCTGATTGGTATTTTCCATGGGGTGCAAGCCCCTCAACATTGTGAATCGAGGTCGCATATGAACATTTTATTTGCCGCATCTGAAGTGGCTCCCTTTATCAAAACCGGTGGTCTTGCCGACGTAGCCGGCTCTCTGCCTCCCGCCCTTGCCGCCGCGGGACATCAGGTCCATGTTGTCCTGCCCCTTTACGAAGGAATCGGGGAAGACTGGCGCAGACAGATGACCTTTTTGAAGTATTTCGATGTCTCTGTCGCTTGGCGTCAGGTCTACTGCGGCGTCTTTGAACTGGTGCGTGACGGTGTAACCTACTGGTTTCTGGATAACGAGACCTATTTCAAGCGTGCTCAGCTCTACGGTCACTTTGATGACTGTGAGCGCTTTGCCTATTTCTCCCGTGCAGTTCTGGAGACGGTGGGCCAGCTGAACTGGTATCCCGATATTATCCACTGCAACGACTGGCAGACCGCCCTTATCCCGGTCTACCTCATGGAGGAGCGCTACCGTATCCCCCAGCTCAGCCATGCCCGTTCTGTATTCACCATCCACAACATTGAATATCAGGGCCGCTACGGCAGAGATGTGCTGGAGGACATCCTGGGTCTCAACGCCTCTTACTTTAACGAGGATATGCTGGAGCACTTCGGGGACGTGAACCTGATGAAGGGTGCCATCATTGCCGCCGATTTTGTCACCACTGTTTCCCCCACCTATGCCCGTGAACTGCGAGATCCCTTCTATGCCCACGGGCTGGACGGCGTGATCTGTGCCCGCGAGAGCAAGATCCGGGGCATTCTCAACGGCATTGATACCAAACTGTATGATCCTGCTACCATGCCTGCCATCGCCCGCAACTTTACAGTCCGGGCTCCCGTCACCGGGAAAAAGGCGTGTAAGGCGGCCCTGCAGGGCGCTGTGGGGCTGAACGAAAATCCCAATGTTCCTGTCATCGCCTGTGTGTCCCGTCTGGTGGGACATAAGGGCTTCGGTATGGTTGTGGACGTTCTGGATCGTATCATGGAACTGGACGTGCAGATGGTGGTACTGGGTACCGGGGACTGGCATTTTGAAGAAGCATTCCGCAACGCACAACGTCAGTATCCCGGCCGTTTCTCCGCTCAGATCATGTATTCCGCCGCGCTGTCCAACGTTGTTTATGCCGGTGCGGATCTGTTCCTCATGCCATCGGTGTCAGAGCCCTGCGGCCTGTCCCAGATGATCGCCATGCGCTTTGGCACCGTTCCCGTGGTGCGCGAGACCGGCGGTCTGCGGGACAGTGTGCATCCCTATAATCAGTATACCGGTGAGGGGAGAGGATTTACCTTCGCCAACGCCGACCCGGCCGACCTGTTCCACGCCCTTCAGCGGGCGGTGGATCTCTATTCTTCGGATAAAAAGGCCTTCAGAGCCCTGCAAAAGGCTGGCATGACCGCTGACTTCACGTGGAAAAACTCTGCGGGAGAATACTTGGATATCTACGCCCAACTTCTCAACTAAACAAAAAACACTCTGCACCGCGGTGCAGAGTGTTTTTATATTCCGGTCAAATCAAAATCCGGGGTATATTCTCTTTTTGCGCTCTCGCTGTCCTGCACAAAGCCCTCCAGCCCCAACGCGTCCATGTACTGCTGTGCCGCGCGAATCTCGCTTTTGCGCAGAGGTCGGTCGATTTCGGGAAACTCCGATGCTCGGCCCCATGGGGTATACTGGCTCATCAGAGAAAAGAGCACCGCCCCCGGCTCAAATGCTTCCGAAACCCAGTCCATCACTTCCTTTGCCCCGGCCAGTTGACCGGGCAAAAGCAGATGCCGGATGATGACCCCCTGTTTCAGCAGACCGTCTGCGTCAAATTGGCATGGCCCTGTCTGCCGAACCATCTCCCGGATAGCAGTCGTTGCCCTGTTCGGATAGTCCGGGGCCTCCGAGTATTTCTGTGCCGGCCCGGGATCCATGTACTTCAGATCGGGCAGGTAAATGCTGACCTTGCCATCCAGCGCTTTCAGGGTCTCCACCCGCTCATATCCGCCGCAGTTCCATACGGTGGGAACGGGAAGTGGGTGGCTGTCCAGTAATTCCCTGATCACGTGGGCGTAGTGAGTGGGGGTAACGAAGTTGATGTTGTGTGCGCCCTGTGAGATCAGTTCATCGCAGATATCAGCCAGTCGTGCCACGCTGATGGGTTTTCCGTAGTCCTTGTGACTGATCTCATCATTCTGGCAGAATACACAACCCAAAGAACACCCGGAAAAGAAAATAGTACCTGAGCCTTTTGTACCGGAGATGGGCGGCTCCTCCCAGTGGTGGAGGGCGGCCCGGGCCAGCACCGGCACTGACCGCATGCGGCAATAGCCCTTGCCCAGCTCAGCGGTCCTCACCGCATGGCACATGCGCGGACATAAATCGCATACCACGGCCGATTCCTCCTCTCAAAAGTAACCCAACCGCTCTTTCACGGTTTTTTCAAAGGACCGGAACGCATTGGGAACGGCATACTGCCGCTCCAATTCGCTCCGGTCTGCCCATACCCAGCCTTCCGGAAGCTCCTGTGTTTCCACTTGAACCGCATAGGCAGTCATGCGCCATTCCACGTGGGTGAATATGTGTTTGCCTGTTCCAATCAACGTGCTGTCCTGTGTGTCGATTCCCCATTGAGACAGGGTGTTCGCGGCCGGGGCCAGTTCATTTGGAAACTCCCACAGCCCGGCCAGTAACCCCTTGCCCGGTCTGCGCCGCAGTGCCACCTGACCGTCCCGGAACAAAAGGAACACCACCCGTTCTTCTACCCGGCGCTTCTTTTTTTGCGCCTTCACGGGCAGAGAATCGGTGCGTTCGGTCAGTCGGGCGCGACAAAACCCCTTTGCGGGACATTGTTCGCACAGCGGTGCTCCGTTGGGTAGACACACGGTAGCGCCCAGCTCCATCAGTCCCTGATTGAACCTGCTCGCGTCCTGTACGGGGATGATCTGCTCCAGTTGTGCGCGTACCTGTTCCTTTGTGGAAGTGAGGGAGATGTCAGACTCATCGGCGTTGATCCGGCTGACCACCCGCAGCACGTTTCCGTCCACCGCCGGCACCGGAATACCAAAGGCGATGGACGCAATTGCACCTGCGGTGTAGTCGCCCACCCCGGACAGGGAGCGAATGTCCTCATAGCGTTGAGGAAATACTCCCCCAAATTCATCCATAATCTGCCGGGCGGCTTTTTGCAGATTTCTGGCCCGGTTGTAATAACCCAGCCCCTGCCACAGCTTCATCAGCCGCTCCTCCGGCAGTATGGCCAGCTCGGCCACTGTGGGCACCTCGTCCATAAAGCGCCTGTAGTACCCCAGCACCGCCGCCACCCGTGTCTGCTGCAGCATAATTTCCGACACCCACACGTGATAGGGTGTGGGATCGGAACGCCACGGCAGCACCCGGGCGTTTTCTGCGAACCATTCTACAAGGGGAATGGGCAGTTGTTCCAGCGGTGTTGTTGTCATTTCGTGGTCAGGTCCAGCAACCCTTGCACGCACTCACATACCAGCCGGTCGCAGTGGGGCTTTTTTTCCTCCCCGCGCTCTTTGGCCGCAGCCAGAAGGTGAGCGCAGTCGGTGCAGCCGTTCTTTTCCCGGAAACTCTGCAGCATGGCACGGGCCTCTTCCTCGCCGCAGCCCATGGCACCCAGCACCATCAGGGCCCCGGTCAGGGCACCGCAGGTGCTTCCGTGGCGCATGCCGGAGCCGAAATGAGCGCCAAGCGCACAGGCCTGTTCCTCACTCATGCCCATCTCACGGGCAAAGGGGACCAGAACCGACTGGGCACAGTTATAGTGCGTCTCGGTGATCGCTCTGAGCTGTTTTGCGTGTTCCATCTTATCCATATCAGTTTCTCCTTTTCCTGGTCGTATGTCAGTTGAAAATATCTGCCTGTTCGGCAAAAAGGGTGTGGATTCGCTCCCGCACTGCCTGGTGCTCGGGCAGGCTCAAGTTGGGGTCCCGGGTAAGTACCGCACGGGCGGCCTCCTGCGCCTGACTGAGCAGACGCATATCCCCCGCCAGATCCGCAATGCGCAATTGGGGCAGACCATGCTGCCGATTGCCAAAAAAGTCACCGGGTCCTCTCAGCTTCAAATCTTCTTCGGCGATTTTGAATCCGTCTGTGGTATCGGTCATAGCCTTCAGTCGGGTTCGGCTGACTTCGCTGCGGGAGGAGGATACCAGCACGCAGTAGGACTGGTGTTTTCCACGCCCCACCCGGCCTCTGAGCTGGTGGAGCTGGCTCAACCCAAATCGCTCCGCATTTTCCACGATCATCAGCGCCGCATTGGGTACATCTACGCCCACTTCGATCACGGTGGTAGAGACCAGTACGTCCAGTTCTCCGGCAGAAAAGGCGCCCATCACCGCTTCCTTTTCCTTTGTTTTCAGCTTCCCGTGCACAAAGCCCACGCGCAGGTCCGGGAATACCTGTCTGCGCAGTTCTTCGGCATAGGAGGTCACTGACTTCAGGTCGGGCAGACCCTCCCAACTGTCCGGGTTGTCCTCCACCGCAGGACAGACCATGTAGACCTGCCGTCCCTCATGTGCCAGCTTGCGCACAAAGCCGTACATCCTCTGCCGCTTGTCCTCACCTATCACAAAGGTCTCCACGGGTATGCGTCCGGGCGGAAGCTCATCGATCACGGATACGTCCAGATCACCGTACACGATCAGAGCCAGTGTGCGCGGGATGGGGGTGGCGGACATGACCAGTACGTGAGGGCGCTCTCCTTTTGCGGTAAGGGCCGCCCGTTGGCTTACTCCGAACCGGTGTTGCTCGTCCGCAATCACAAGGCCCAGATGACCAAACTCCACACTGCCGGACAGTAATGCGTGAGTGCCGACCACAAGCTGCAGGTCTCCGGCTTTGAGCTGTTGTCGTACATCCTTCTTCTGTGCTTGAGTCATGGAGCCCACCAGCAGTCCAACCCGGATGCCGGCAGGGGAAAGCAGCTGCCTCAACGAGTTGGCGTGCTGCCGGGCCAGAATTTCCGTGGGTGCCATCAGTGCGGTTTGCAGCCCGTTTTGTATGGCTACCCATGCCGCTGCTGCTGCTACCGCCGTTTTACCTGAGCCCACGTCGCCCTGTACCAGTCGGTTCATAGGCCGTCCGCCTGCCATATCCTCCCGGCACTCATCCATCACCCGCAGCTGAGCCGCCGTGGGGGAGAAGGGGAGCAGGTCCAGAAAGGAAGTCAGGCTTTCGCACCTGCACACAGGCCCCCGTGCCCCGCTTCGCCGTCCTTTCAGCAGGGCCAAACCCGCCGCCAAATAAAACAGTTCCTCAAAAATCAGTCGCCGCCGGGCCAGGTCCAGCAGCTCAAAATGTTCCGGGAAGTGGATGTTTTTATAGGAAAAATCCGACTGGGCCAATTCATAGTCCCGCAGCACCGTTTTGGGCAGCGCTTCTTCCACCAGATGAGCACAGCCATCCACCGCTCTGCGGGTCAGGGAGGCCATAAGATTGTTGGAGATCCCCGCCGTCAGAGGATAGACCGGTAGAATACAGCCGGTCACCGTGTTTTTGCCGACCGGCTCCGTGACCGGATTGGTCATCTGCTTGCTTCGCCCATTGACCTCTATTTTTCCAAAGAAGATGTATTCTTCTCCTGAGCGCAGTGCGTCCTTCAGATAGGCCTGATTAAAGTAAGTAATGTGCAGCATTCCGCTGTGATCCACCGCTTTGACCTTGACCAGATCCAGCCCACGGCGCACCCGGCTCAGCCGCGGAGTTTCAGCCACCATGGCCTGAATGCAGACCGGCTCCCCCTCGGGTGCGCGGATAATGCTGGAGCGGCTTCTGCGGTCTTCATAATTACGGGGGAAATAGTGCAGCAGATCGCCCGCCGTGGCAATCCCCAGTTTGGCCAGCTTCTGCGCTCTTGCAGGGCCGATTCCCGGAAAGTCCGATACCGGTGTATTCAGTCCCAACTCCACGGCGTGCACCCCCTCATATTTAATGTTATCATTGTATCACAAGGTTTTTAGAATGCAAAGTCTCAATTTGCGTTGGCATATCTTTACAATTTCTTGTTTTATTCTTGCGAATTCTTGTCAATCCAAGTTCTGCTTGATTGACCCCTCTTTCCTCTTGGTGATAGAATATAGAAAACAGTTAAGGGGATGATCCCGCATGATTTCCATCAAAAAATTCGCGCCGATCATGTCATTGATTTTGCCGCGGAGGAACTGAAGAAGTATCTTCGCATGATGATGCCGGAGGGCGGTGATGTGGAAATCGCCTATGCCCCCGAAGCTACGGATGGATTCCGCTTAGGACTTTTGGAGGATTTCGGACTGCCCAGCGAGGCAGAAAATCCCGTTCTGGACGACGTAATCCACGTGGACACCACCGCTTCCGCGGTTTCTGTAACGAAGGCAGCGAGTCTCAGACCTGTATGCTGGAGTGTGCGGACTACTACGCCAAGCTGGAAATGAACGTTTATATGCTGGAGTGGTTCGTTCCCAACGGTTACTACAACCGCTATTACACTCACCTGCACAACGATAAAAACCGCATCCCCGAGCCTGTGGATGACACGCAGATCCTCCAATGGAAGCGCCAGACAGAGGTAGAGATTTCCAAGCGCGGTCTGATGTTCCATGATATCGGTCACGGTTGGATTGCCCGCCCCTTTGGCTTCCCCTGCAACAACTCGGTGAGTGACTCGTTTGACCTCTTCCGATATACCGAGGATCAAAAGTCCGTTCTGGCAATGATCGACGGCAAACGTGACTTTTTCAAAGGATTGCCCCTCAACACCAACGTGTGCATGTCCCAGCCCGCTGTGCGCGAGACCATGGCTCAGGAAGTTGCCAACTACGCCGAGAACCATAAGAACATTGACTATCTCCACGTCTGGCTGTCCGACGGCGCCAAAAACCACTGCGAGTGTGAGGAATGCCGGAAGATGCGCCCCTCCGATTGGTACATGATGATCATGAACCGCATCGACGAGGTCCTGACCGAGCGAGGGCTGGATACCCGCATCGTCTTTATCGCCTATCTGGACACCATCTTTGCCCCGGAGCAGGTTACCATCAAAAACCCCGAGCGCTTCTCTCTGCTCTATGCCCCCATCACCCGCTCCTACACCGCCAGCATTACCGAAGATACCGTTGCCCCTCCCGTTCAGCCCTATGTGCGCAACAACTGGGAGCGGCCCACGGACAGTGGCGCCACCCTGGCCTATCTGCGCAACTGGCAGAAGGTGTGGCCCGGCGCAGCTTTCTCCTACGAATATCACTTCTGGCGCCACCAGTTCCTGGACCCCGGCGGACTGGCTCTGGCCCGCCGTCTGTACGAGGATGTGCGCAGTCTGCGCTTCGCCGGTCTGGACGGCTATGTACAGGATGGTTCTCAGCGCAGCGGCTTCCCCAACGCATTCCCCGCATATATTTATGCCGAAACGCTCATGAACCGCGACTGCGACTTCGAGTCTGTAAAAGCAGATTACTTCGCACATATTTACGGCCCGGATTGGAAACAAGCTGCCCAACTGCTGCAGCAGATCAGCGACACCTTTGACTTTGCCTATATGGAGGGTGAGCGCTCCGCGGACCAGAGCACCCCCCCTACTACGATCCGGACCGAGTCAGCCGGCTGAACTCTATCAAGGAGCTGTGCGCTCAGGAGCAGGAACTGGCAAACAAGCACCTGAATATGCCCACCCGGCCTCAGACCGTATCCTGGCGCCTGTTGCTGTGCCACGCGGAGTACTGCAGGCTGTCGGTTGAGATCCTGATTGAAAAAGCACTTGGCCACAACACGGAAGCCATCGAACTGTCCAAACAGTTCTGCGGCACCTTCGGTCGTCACGAGATTGAGATGGAACGCTATTACGACCATAGCCTTGCCTGCCGCGTGCTGGAGCACATCACCCGCAACTCCCTGAAAATCATTCTGAACTAACCTGCAAAACCGCCGTTTCCAACGGCGGTTTTCTGTTGCCAAAGCAGGCCCAAACCGCTATAATAGAATGAGGAATGAAATCCACACAGGAGGCGTATCATGTCCGAACACATCCTGAACATGTTCCCGGTCAATGCGGAAGAGAAAAAAGAATTTGAATCCCTGCTCCCCGATGCCGTCTGGGAATATCCCCACCGCAGCACCGTCACCCCGGAGCAGCTTGCAGCCGCTACCGTCATCATGGGCTGGCCCAAGCACACCCAGATGAACCTCGCCACCAATCTGCGCTGGCTGCAGACCCTGTGGATGGGTGCGGACGAATATCTGGCCCCCGGCATTTTGCCTGAAGATGTTACCATTACCCGCTGTGCAGGGGCATATACCCGCACCGTTTCCGAGCATATGCTGGGCACCCTGCTGGCCGTCTGCCGCCGCCTGCCCCTGTGCCGGGATAATCAGCGCGACCACAAGTGGATGGATGTGCGCCAGATGCGTTCTGTGTGGGGTTCCACCGTCCTGGTGGTGGGCGCGGGTGATATCGGCAGCACCTTTGCCCAACTGTGCAAGGGCATGGGGGCCCATACTGTGGGACTCAAGCGTACCATCACCGGCCCGATTGACGGCTTTGATCAGCTGGACACCATGGACCATCTGGATGACTGGCTTCCCAAGGTTGACGTGGTGGCCCTCATCCTGCCCCACGCACCCGAAACGGTCAACCTGATGGACGAGCGGCGCATCGGGCTGATGAAACCGGACGCCATACTCCTCAGCGACGGCCGGGGCAGTGTTCTGGACCAGGACGCGCTGGCCCGAGCCATGCAGGCGGGCCACCTCTGGGGTGCGGCGCTGGACGTGACTGTTCCGGAACCCCTGCCGGAGGAGTCGCCGCTCTGGGATATTCCCAATCTGTTTATTACGCCACACGTAGCCGGCGGTCTGCGCATGGAGCTCAGCCGCAAAACGGCGGTCACTTTCTGCTTGGAAAACTTCCGCCGCTATGTGAACGGGCAGGCGCTTCAGGGGGTTGTTCGTGCGGGAACGGCGGCTTCGGAAAGAAAAGCGGATTTTTCCTCAAATTGACATAAAAACCCTTTGCCTTTTTGGGATAATAGTGTTATAATTTAACATGTATTGGCGTGCGCCGACTGCGCATGCTCCATGATGTGTAACGACGGCCTGTTGACCGGCGTTGGAAATAAGCATCCCAACAGGTAAAGAGGGTGTAGTTTTGACCAAATATCAGATCAGGGGCGGAAACCGCCTCCATGGTGAGATCGAGATCAGCGGTGCAAAAAACGCTGCTGTGGCTATCATTCCCGCCGCCCTGATGGTAGACGGCGTGTGCCGCATTGAAAATATTCCTCAGATCAGCGACGTGACCCTTATTCTCCAGATTCTGCAGGAACTGGGGGCCGATGTCAGAACTGTTAACCGCACCACAGTGGATATTGATTGTTCCCACATCCGCAATCGGAAGGTGTCCATGGAGCAGGGAAGTAAAATTCGCGCCAGCTACTATCTGGTGGGTGCCCTTCTTGGTCGGTTCGGCTGGGCAGAAGTGCCCATGCCCGGCGGCTGTGATCTGGGGGGCCGGCCCATTGACCAGCACATTAAAGGATTTGCCGCCATGGGTGCGCAGGTGGAAGTGCGCAACGGCTATATCGACGCCAAGTGCACCAACGCCGGCCGCCTCACCGGCGGTCAGGTCTATCTGGATATTGTCTCTGTGGGTGCTACCATGAATATCATGTTGGGTGCTGCGCTGGCAGACGGCATGACGGTCATTGAAAATGCGGCCAAAGAACCCCATATCGTGGACCTTGCCAACTTCCTCAACTCCATGGGAGCCGATATCCGCGGTGCAGGTACTGATGTGATCAAGATTCGCGGTGCGGAGCGTCTGCACGGCGGAACCTATTCCATCATCCCCGACCAGATCGAGGCAGGTACCTATATGGTAGCTGTAGCCGCCGCCGGGGGCGAGGTGCTCATTAAAAACGTCATCCCCAAGCATCTGGACTGCATCACCGCCAAGCTGCTTGAAATGGGCGTGGACGTGGAGGAGCAGGACGAGGCTGTTCTGGTCCGCCGTTCCGGTCCTCTGAATCGCGCCAACATCAAAACGATGCCCTATCCCGGCTTCCCCACGGATATGCAGTCTCAGATCGGTGCTGTTCTGTGTACCGCCCGGGGTACCAGTATCATTACCGAGGGCGTGTGGGATAACCGCTACCGCTATGTGGATGAACTGCGCCGCATGGGTGCCAGTATTCAGGTAGACGGCAAGGTCGCCGTGATCGAGGGCGTTGATCACCTCACCGGTGCACCTGTCCGGGCCTGCGATCTGCGGGCCGGTGCCGCCATGGTCATTGCCGGACTTGCCGCACAGGGAGTTACCGAGGTGGACTCCATCCACCACATCGAGCGTGGCTACGAGAATCTGGTTGAAAAGCTGGCTGCCGTGGGTGCGGACATTCGAATCATTGAAACGCCTGACGAGGATTCTAAAACTCAGGTGGGTTAATAAAAAACATCAGGGATCAGGACGAGGGAAACGCTGTTTCCTGTATCCTGGTCCCTGTATTTTATAAGGAGAGCCTGTCGTGCTGACGATCACAACACTCGCCAGCGGTTCCGGCGGCAATTCGCTGCTGGTCGGCGGGAGAGGAAGCCACATTCTCATCGATGCGGGAATTTCCTACCGCCGTATCACCGCTGCTCTGAATCAACTGCATATTGATCCCATGTCTCTTTCTGCTGTGCTGGTCACCCATGAGCATACCGACCATGTGTGCGGACTTGCCACCATGGTCAAAAGGCTGTCTGTTCCCATCTATGCCTCTGCAGGTACCGCCTATCAGCTGTCCCACCGCATGGGGTTGCCGGAGGAGCGGATCTGCGCATTCCGTGCAGGCTCCGCTTTTTCTGTCGGCCCGCTGTGCTGTACCAGTTTTTCCACGCCCCATGATGCAGCGGACAGTGTGGGTTATACCGTGGAGCTGGACGGCGAAAAGGTGGCACTGGCCACCGACTTGGGCCACGTTACCGACACGGTACGCCGGGCGGTGCTTGGCAGTCAGGTGGTTGTTCTGGAAAGCAACCACGATGTAGACTGGCTACGCTCCGGGCCGTATCCTTATCCGCTGAAACAACGCATTCTGGGTGACCGAGGTCATCTGTGCAACGAGGCCGGTGCCCAGCTCGCCGCTCAGGCGGTACAGGCGGGGGCACATACCGTTATTCTGGCCCATCTGAGCCGGGAAAACAATACTCCGACCAGAGCCTATGACGTCTGTGCCCGACAGCTGTCCGCCATGGGTGTGGACCCTGAACAAGATATTTGTCTGACGGTGGCGCCGCGTGCGGAGTGCGGCAAGACCTATGCTGTCAGGGGGGAGGAAGTCCCATGCTGAGTGTACATATCGTCTGTGTGGGTAAAATGAAAGAAAAATTCTATATCGGCGCGGCGGATGAGTATATCAAGCGTCTGTCCGCCTACTGCAAGCTGACCATCACGGAATTGCAGGAGGAAAAACTGCCTCCAAACCCATCTCAGGGGCAAATTGACGCAGCCCTCGTCAAAGAGGGTCAAGCCATCCGTGCCCGCATCCCCTCCGGGGCCCACATGGTCGCCATGTGTGTGGAGGGTAAGCTCCACTCCAGCGAGCAGCTGGCCGCCCTTGTCCAAAACTGTGAAGTGAACAGTGCCAAGCATCTGGTCTTCCTCATTGGCGGCAGTTTCGGTCTCGACCCCGCGCTGAAACAGGAATGCCGGGTGCGCCTGTCCATGTCGCCCATGACCTTTCCCCACCATCTGGCCCGGGTCATGCTGTTGGAGCAGATTTACCGAGCGTTCAAAATCAACGAAGGTTCCGCCTACCACAAATAACTGTCAAAATGCGGTGGAAGTTGCGCCCGAAGTATGATACAATAGAAACTAATCAAACAACAGGAGGCATGACTATGTCCTATCGTGATACCTATGAAAAGTGGCTGTCCAGTCCTGCACTGACTGCGGCCGAAAAAACCGAACTGGAATCTGTGAGCGGTGATGAAAGGGAGATAGAATCCCGTTTCTTCTCTCAACTGGAGTTTGGTACCGCCGGACTGCGCGGCACCATGGGCGTGGGTCTGTACCGCATGAACGTTCATGTCATCCGCCATGCCACCCAGGCCTTTGCTCAGGTCATTCTGGCAGAGGGTCCTGAAGCAGTTCAGCGGGGCGTGGCCATCTGCTTTGACTGCCGCAACAACTCGGATGTCTTTGCCCGGGAGGCTGCCTGTGTCATGGCAGCCAACGACATCCCCGTGCGCCTGTTCGACGCACTGCGTCCCACACCGGAACTTTCCTTCGCTGTGCGGGAATACGGCTGTATCGCCGGCATCAACGTCACCGCCAGCCACAACCCCAAGGAATATAACGGCTACAAGGTCTATTGGGAGGACGGCGCCCAGCTGCCCCCTCATCACGCGGATGAAGTGGCCCGCAAGATGCGC